>RFGU01000030.1 GCA_003696955.1 Deltaproteobacteria bacterium
CCCGCCGGCGCCGAAGAGGACGATCATGGAAAGGAGTACGAGGTTCCGCGGCCTGCGGGGCAGCCAGCCGGCGAGGCGTCGGAGGAGGAAGCGATGGGCGATCCACGCCGCGGCGACGAAGGCGATGGCGCCGAGGGCGATACGGAGGATCTCGTTCTCCACGAGACCTTGGGCTGCCGCGGACGTGGCCGTACGTTCGCCGATCCACACCGAGACGAAGGCGATGAGGAAGACCTCGATGACGTCGTCGAGGACGCCGGTGCCCACGATGAACCGACCGACCCGTGTGCGGATCAAGCCGAACTCGTCGAGGATCGGTACGATGACGGCCTCGGCCGTCGGCATGCGGGTGAGCCCCACGACGAAGGCCACGACCCAGCCGTAGCCCGTGACGAGGGCCGCTGCGGTCCCCAGGAGGAAGGGAGGCACCGTGTTCAGGACGGTCAACAGCGCCACGTCGCGGCTCGACGAGCGCATCTCGCGGACGTCGATCTGCAGTCCGATGAAGAAGAGCAGGAAGAGGACGGCCAGGTTCCCCAAGAATTCCACCACGGGTGCGACCGCAGGCTCGGAGAGGAGTCTCGCGAGGGGCGTGCCGTGGGCCGCCATGGCCACGAGCAGCGCACCCAAGATCCCCGGGATCCGCAGCTTCGAGAGGGCGGCCGCCGTCAGGTAGGTCGCCAGGAAGAGTACGGCCAGCGCGAGGAGGATTTGGCCGAGGAGCAGTTCGGGCACGCCGCGCAGAGGGTATTCCATGCGAAGGCCGGCGTGGCCGGTCCGGCCGGCGCCGTCGATGGCCACGCCGATGCCGCCGGCATCTGCGTCCCCCGCCCGGCGGGGTCCGCCGGACATCGTACCGGGCGAGTGTCACGACGCCGGGTTCGAAGCGTCCGCCCGTAGCCGGTCACGAGGCGGGGAGGAACGTGACCGTGTGGCCGGGGATCCGGTGGCCGATGGCCAGGAACACCCGGCGCCCCCAGCGTTCGACGAAGCCGACCCGTCCGTCCGCGCCTTCGTAGACGTAGTAGGCCATGCGGGACGCGTCGGGCCGGCCGTGGGGCCCCGTGCCCGCGACCGCCGCGTGTCCTCGCCGAGACAACGAAAGGCTCGCGCCGTCGCGGACGATCTGGCGCGGAGGTTCGCCGACGAGATCGTGATCGTCTACCGGCGTGAGGACGAGGAGGTCGGGATCGCCCTCGACGGCCACCAGGACGCGCCGGTCGAGGCCGTCTTCGAGTCCGACGACCATGCGCCGCTGCGGCCCCTCCCGCAGCAGAAGTGTCCAAGATGCGATGAAGTCGCCGTCGACGTCGGGCTCGGCGGCGTCGATCGAGACGACGTCGCCCCGGCGAAGGTCGAAGGGACCGAGGTGCTCCTTGACCGGACGGGGCGGTGCCGTTCCGGCGGCGACGTCCTCGAGCAGCCCCTCGTCCACGAGCCGCCGCGCGAGCGCCTCGCGGACCCGTTCGACGGCGACCTCCTGGCCGGCCGAGGCCGCCAGCGCGAGCGGCCGGCGGGCCCGTTCGAGGGCGCGCTGGCCCTCGCCGAAGTCGCGGATCCGGCGGGCGGCCAGGACCCCGACCCAGAAGGCGCCCGCGATGGAGCACGCGGCGAGGAGTGCGGCCAAGGAGAGCATCGCGCGTAGGAGGCGTAGCACAACCGGCGCCCGGGGCCGAGGGCGGCGGCCGAGGCGTGACGCTACGCCCGGCGTGCTCCATCGCGGGCGCCGGGCATTCGCGCGCGGATTTCGTGGGCTGGTAGAGTGGAGCCCGTGAGTCCGCCTTCGCCCCGCGCGCGCTTCGAAGCCCTCGTCGCCCGGCCGGACGAGGACGCTCCGGTGTCCGAGATGCGGCAGGGGATCGTGCAGGCGACCCTATCGGCCCTCGAACAGAGCGAAGCCGTGGACGAGGAAGGCCTCGCTCAGATCATGCCCGCTCTGTACGAGGAGATCGTGCTGACGCGGGTACAGCTTGCCGGCCACGTGGGCCTCGGTGTGGCCCTGGCGATCTCGGCGTACGACGAGATGGTCCACGGCGCGTCCATCGGACGGTTCGGTCGGCCGGCCCGAGAACTCATGACCGAGATGGGGGTCGCCCTCAAGAAGCGGCACGCCAGCCGCCTCGCCCACCAGGTGGCCGAGGTCGAGGCCCAGCGTCTCGCCTGGCGCCACGGCCACGAGTTCCTGTCGTGGCTCGCCTTTCGGCGCGAGGACGAAAAACACCCGCCGGCCGATCGCCTCGAGCGCCTGTCCGCCTTCAAGGTGGGGGAGCGCCTCCTCACGTCCCGCACGGCGATGTACGCCCTCGTCGGCGCGCCCCTGGCGGTGGCCGTGGAGGGCAACGATCGCTTCCTGCTCGCCAATCGCTGGCTGCCCACGCCGACCCCGGAACAGGCCGTCGAGCGCACCGTCTGGCCCCTGCTTTCGTACCAGTCGGCGGCCACCGTGCGCGTCGAGCAGGCGAGGTGGGCCTACGACGCCAAGGTTGCGTCCGAGGCGCCGGCCATGGAGCTGTCGGAGATGCGATCGGAGATCGCGCGCCTGTTCGCCGAGCAACTCGCCGAGGCCCTCGAGCACCTTCCCGCGTCGGCCACCCTGGCCTTTTGAGCCCGGCGTCCGCGGAGCCGGGACCGCGAATGCGGGGCACGCGGCTGCTACCCTAGGAGGGCCGATGGCAGGGTACAGCGAACCGGCCAACTACATCGCCTACGCCGTTCCCATCTTCATGGTGGGGATCGTCGTGGAGGCGTTGGTGGCGCGTCGCCGGGGCGTGCGCGCCTACCGGATCGGCCCGACGGTCAGCGATCTCGGGTGCGGGATGGTGTCCCAGGTCGCCGAGCTGTTCTTTCGGGGCGTGGGGTTGTGGGTCTTCGCGTGGCTCTACGACCATGCGCGGCTGGTCACCTTCGAGGACGGCTCCGTCGTCAAGTGGATCGTCGCTTTCGTCGGGGTCGACCTCGGCTTCTACTGGTGGCACCGGGCGAGCCACGTCGTGTCGTGGCTCTGGGCCGTCCACGGCGTGCATCACCAGTCGGAGGACTTCAACTACGCCGTGGCCCTGCGCCAGCCCGCCTTCGAGTCCCTGACGGCGTTTCCCTTCTATGCGCCGCTCGCCCTCGTCGGCGTGGACCCGCTGACCTTCGCCATCTGCTACGCGGCGAACCTCACCTACCAGTTCTTCACCCACACCGAACTCGTCGGACGCCTCGGCCCCCTCGAGTGGGTGTTCAACACGCCCTCCCACCACCGCGTGCACCACGGGATCAACCCGCGCTACCTCGACAAGAACTACGCGGGGGTGTTCATCGTGTGGGATCGGATCTTCGGCACCTTCGAGCCCGAGGCCGAGCCCGCCGTCTACGGCGTCACCAAGCCCCTGCGGGAGTTCGATCCGGTGTGGGCCAACTTCGCCATCTTCCGCGACATCGGTCGCGTCGCCCGGGCGACGGGCTCCTTCCTGCGCAGGCTCTACGTGCCCTGGGCCCATCCGGCGTACCAGCCCGACGGAAGCCTCGCAGAGCCCAAGCCCGTGGACCGTGCGACCTTCGAACGATTCGACCCGCACCCGCCGCCGAACGTCCGTCGCTACGTCTACGTCCATCTCGTGCTCGCCCTCGCCCAGTCGGGCACCATTGCGCAGTTGCACCTCGAAGGCGTCCCTCCGCTGCGGCTTCTGCCCCTCGGGATCGCCCTCGTGGTCGGGCTTTCGGCCCTGGCGGCCTACGTGGAGCTTGCGCCCCGGGCGAAGATCCTCGACGCCGTGCGCTACCTGATCCTCGCGCCGGCCGTCTACGAGCTTGCGGTCCGGAGCGCGGGGCCTGCCGTCGCGGCCGCGGCGGCCCTTTCGGTGCTGCTGTTGGGGCTCGTCCTCGCGGTCGCCTTCCGCCCGTGGCAAGCTGCGGCGCCGAGGACCGCCTAGCCCCCGTGACCACGGACCGCACGCCCGCACTCGAACGCCTCGGCCGCCTGCTCGCCCCGGCCGGGGGTGGCGTGTACCTGTTCTCCACGGGCAAGGCGGCGCAGCGGGCGGTGCAGCGCCGGATCTACCGCCTTTCGGACGATGCCGACGATGGGGCCATCGAGGCCGCGCACCGGCGTGTGCTCGCGGCGGCCGGAGGGGCCCGCGTGGTCGTGCTCGGCGTTCCGACCGACACCGGCGCGGGCTTCGTCCGGGGTGCCAACCAAGCGCCATTGGAGATCCGCCGTCACCTCGTCGAACGGGGCCCCGACCTGCTCGGCCGGCCGGAGGCGGCCGACGTGGGGGACGTGCGCGTCGTCCCGCACCTTCTGGCCGACGACATGCTCGCCGAGCCGCAGATCCGTGCCTGCCGCGCCGCGCTCTACGAAGACGGCGACGTGGCCCTACCCGTGTCGCCCCTCGACATGGCCTCGCGGGCGCTTTCGGACCTGGCCGAGATCGCCCCAAAGGCCGTGCCCATCGTGATCGGCGGCGATCATTCCGTGGGCTGGCCGGCCTTCGCTGCGGCCTTCGCCCGCGCCGAGCGGCAGGGCATGCGCCTCGGCCTCCTGCACTTCGACGCCCATACGGATCTCCTGCCCCATCGTCTGGGGGTGCGGATCTGTTTCGCGACCTGGGCCTACCACGCCAACGAACTCCTCGGCCGGGACGGTCGGCTCGTGCAGGTGGGCATTCGCGCGAGCGGCCGGGATCGCGGCCATTGGGAGGCGAGCCTGGGCGTGCGCCAGATCTGGGCCGAGGAGGCCCGCCGCCGCCCGGTGGACGATGTGGTCGCGGAGATCGTCGAGCGGTTCGAGCGCCTCGGCGTCGACGCCGTCTACGTCAGCAACGACATCGACGGCACCGATCCGGCCTTCGCCGCCGCGACGGGCACGCCCGAGCCCGGCGGGCTGTCACCCGAGCAGGTCCGCGGGATCACCCGCGGGGTGCTTGCCCGCTTCCCCCTGTGGGGGGCGGATCTGGTCGAGGTCGCCCCACCGCTCGCCCACGAGGTGCCGGGCGAGCCCGAGCGGACCCTCGCGACGGCGGCGGCCTACCTGGCCGACTACGTGGACGCCGTCGTCGCCGGTTGAGCCTCGGCCCGGCCGCAGGCGCGGTTGGCGGGCACCGCTTCGTGGATGTACTTGGGCGGCGCAAGCCCCAGGTTGGCCATGATCTCGACGAACTCGTCCTTCGTCTTGCCTGCCAGACGCGGATTCCAACGCTTCTCCTCGCCGATGGTGGTCATGGTGTGGCCGCGGTAGTCGTGGCCGGGAAAGACGCGGGTTTCGTCCGGTAGGGCGAAGAGCACGTTCGTGATGCTCTCGTAGAGGGCCGCCGCATCGCCGTTCTGGAAGTCCGTACGGCCGCAGCCGCGCACGAAGAGCGCATCCCCCGTGAAGACGGCGTCCTCGATCTTGAAGCTGAGGCTGTCGTCGGTGTGTCCGGGCGTGGCGAGCACCTCGATGGTCAGCTCCCCGAGTTCGAGGGTGTCGCCGTGGCCCACGACGA
>RFGU01000174.1 GCA_003696955.1 Deltaproteobacteria bacterium
CGCATCGCCAGCCAGTGGATCAGCTACACTCCTCCCGGTCATGTCCCGATCACCCCACCCGACCCCGCCCCTTCTGCCGCCGGTGGGGGCGCTGTCTTCCGAATCCCGAGATCGGTCGGGGCAGGTCGTCACCCTATCTGGGATCGCCTTGAAGGCGCGATCGGGCGCTATGGCGGCGAACTCGTTGAAGGCGGCGTGCGGTTCCCTTCGAGACGTGCCGCCCGTCAGGCTGCGTCTGAGATCGCTGGGAACATGGGCTCGGGGGCGCGTGCAATTCGCGCCAGCGAGTTTAGGGGCGGACCTTGGCGTTGGCGGTACTCCAACCGTGTGATCGGTCGGCAGTCCGCGGATGGCCGAGTTTTGTGGAGAGATGGCGTTTTCGGGCATCCACAATTCGGTATGAGGCCCCACGTCAACGTCGAAGTCGACGGCATCATCTTGCACCTTTTCTATTAAAACGACACGCCGTATGCGTGCTCTCCATTTCACAGACGAAGTGACTGAAGCACCGCACGAGGCGGCTGATCGCCTTAGTTTTGTGGATGCGGTTGAAGTAGGCCGATCCGAGGTCGTGGTACTCGACACCGTTGCGGCGTATGCAGTGTGCGGCGGTGAGCATCGTTGCGGCGACGGCGAGGATCGCCTTCGTGGGGGCGCGTCGGGGCTTGAAGCGCAGGGAGTGGCTGCGCATGCACGAGTGCTTCTTGCGGGCAACCGCCGAGGCCGCCGTGACAAGGGATGTCTTGAGCCAGTTACCGCTGTTGCGCAAGCGGGGCGACCACCGCTTGCCGGCGCTCTCGTCGTTGCGCGGGCAAAGCCTCGCAGACAAGATGCGATGCCGGGCGGAGGGGAAGCGCGACGTATTGGCGGCAACTTCGGCAATGAAGACGTCAGCCGTGATGTTACTGATGCCGTGGATCGTCTGGAGCAGATCGACCGCGCAGACGAGCGGCGCCACCGCTTTTCCCGCAGCGGCATCGACCTGCTCGTCCAGCGTCTAACGCTACGCGATGAGGTTGAGGTACAGCTTGTGCGTCGTGCGGTGGTCGTCCGTCAAATGCCTCCGCAGCGCATCAACGAGTTCTGTTCGCTTCCTGCGCACCGTGCTCTACACGACGTCGGCGAGCCGCTCGGGATCGTGCTCGCCCGCGATACTCGCCGCGGGCATCGCCCGGCCGCTGACGCACAGCACGTCGGACGACACGCTGGCGACCTTGATGTTCGCCGTCTCCAGGCCCTTCTGGATGCGCAGCGAGTGCCGGTCGATCCTGCGAACACATTGCTCGCGTGTGCGGGCGAGGTCGCACAGCTGTTGGATCTGCGCGAGCGGCACGAAGGTACTGTGGATCAAGCCGCGCGCGAGGAGAGCGGCTATCCATCTCGCGTCGTTGACGTCCGTCGTGCAGCCCCGGACGTTACCGATTTGCTGAGCATTGGCGAGCACGAACTCGAAGTGTTTCTCGAGAACGTGCAAGACCGGATTCCAATGCGCGCCGATCGCACTCATCGCAACGTGCGCGTAGCCGAAAGACGGCAGTCAGTCGGACAGCTTCAGCATCTAGCGCGTAGTGGGTCCGTGCGTCCTGCATCCATGCGTTCTCGGGGCGGCGACGCAGCGGACGCAGGCGACCACCGTCTTCTAGCGGATGTTGCGTCCGGCCCAGCGAAGATAGAGCACTCCCATGGAGGCTCCGTGCGTCACCGGCGCCAGGGGGAGCTTTCGTCATCGAACTCTAATGTCCGCGTTCCACGGCATCCGGGCCGATTGACGCAATCCAGAGTGCTCCCAGATCTCCGTGTCCACTTGCTGCACGGGCTCGTGGCATCAATAGGCGACCGGCGTCCTTCCCAGCGCACTGGCCGATCCTACGCTGGTCCGCAGCGGCTGCACGGATCTTCCCGCTTCATTAATCACGGTCGGTTGCTACGACAGATGGGCAACCACTGAGAGATGACGATGCGAGTGTATAGGCGATATCACTGCGACTATGGGCACGAGTGGACGGTAGCGACGCATGAAGGCGAGCCGGAGTTCGCTCAGGACGTGCAATGCCCCGAAGGTCACGAGGCGGTCACGTGCAACGAGGAAGTTCCCGCGGACGAGGTACAGATTGTGCTGCGACCAGCCGCACGGATCGTGGATCGAGTGACCGGGCAGGTGTGGTATGCGGGCCGGTATTACGTTGTTCTTCTCGACCGAGCTGACCAAGAGCTGTGTGCGTCGCGCAAACACTACACGTGGGAGGAAGCGACGAAGCTGGCCGAAATGTTCAAGGGTAAGGACGAGAGCCGCGCACTGGATTTGTGGAGGCGAAAGGCTCCGTAGCGCACGTATCCGACAGGTGCTCCCTGTTCGAGGCGTGGAGCCCGTATCCAGGTTGATTTCTCGAGGATTGAAGCCCGCATCCAGCTTGATTTCTCACGCAACGGCGAGCAGCCGCAGCCGATACCCGGTACGTGAGCGTGCCGCGACAGGTCGTGCCGGGATCGACGTCGCTGGTTGCGAGGCGCTGTACCCAGCGCCAGCGACGTAGGTACCGTCGAAGACGTTGGCATGGGGTGGGTGGTTTGGCCCGGGATTCGGCGGGGCCATGACCTATCTGGAGGAGAGCGGCCAAAGCCACTCGGATGCCGCGGGCTCCTCGTGGAGCACGGTGGGTGGATTCGTCGGCGATGAGGTCTGGCCGCGCATCGTGGGCGCCGGAAAGCTTGGTGTTTGGCGTCAACTATTCTTGCCGGCGAGCGACGATTATTGTTGCCGGTCATGGCCCAGGTGGATGGCGCCGCGAGCGACAAGGCCGGCGCCAGAATGAACAAGACGAGACGAGGGAGTCGCTCGGTCATGCCTGCACCTCGTCGGTGGGAGTGGAGATCGCGC
>RFGU01000175.1 GCA_003696955.1 Deltaproteobacteria bacterium
GCGAGGGGGACGCCGTGGAACCCGGGATGGCGCTTGCGCGCCTCGACGACGCGCTCGAGCGACTCGAGCGCGACGCCCGGGCGGCCGAGGCGCGTGCGGTGCGAGCGGAGTTGGCCTTGCTGCAGGCTGGAAGCCGCCCCGAGGACATCCGCGCCGTTCGAGCCCAACGATCCGAGGTCCGGGCACGCCTGCGCCTGGCCGAACAGGATCTGGCTCGGATCGAGCGCCTCTTCGACAAGGGCGCCGCGACCCAGGCGGACCTCGACGGAGCCAAGGCCCAGGTGGCGACCCTGCGGGCCCAGCTGCGCCACGTCGACGAGCAGCTCGCCCGGTTGCACTCGGGCGCTCGGCCCCAGGAGATCGAGGCCGCCGAGGCCCGCGCCGAGGCCGCCGAGACGGCCGTCCGGGCCGCGGACGAACGGATCGCGCGGCACGTCCTGCGGGCCGACGCGGCCGGACTCGTGCTCGATCGCTTCGTCGAGCCCGGTGAGTTCGCAGCGATGGGCACCCCCGTCGTCACGGTGGCCGACGTCACCCGGCCCTACGTGGACGTCTTCGTGCCCGAGGGACGGATGGACGAGGTCGCACTGGGTGCGGCGGCCGAGGTGCACGTAGACGCCTACGACGCCCCCTTCGACGGCGCTGTGGAACACGTCGGACGGCGTACGGAGTACACGCCCCACTACCTGTTCAGCCCGAGGGAGCGCCCCTTCCTGGTGCTTCGCGTCCGCGTGCGGATCGACGATCCCGAAGGCCGCCTGCACGCCGGTCTGCCAGCCTTCGTCACCTTCCGCCGAGACGGCTCGCCGTGACGGACACGGACCTCGTCGTCGACGCACGCCACCTTCGCCGGACCTTCGGCAACCTCGTCGCGGTGGACGACGTGAGTCTTGCCGTGCGACGCGGTGAGGTCTTCGGCGTCCTCGGCCCCAACGGCGCCGGTAAGTCCACGACAATCCGCATCCTGTGCGGCGTGCTCGATCCCACGTCGGGGTCGGCGACCGTCGTGGGCCACGACGTCGTCCGGGAGCCCGACCGGGTCAAGGCGCGCATCGGGTACATGACCCAGCGTTTCTCCCTCTACGACGACCTTTCGGTGGTCGAAAATCTCGAATTCTACGCCGCCATCTACGGCGTCCCCGCCGACCGGCGACGCCGACGCATCGACGAGGTCCTGGCGACGACGGGACTTTCCGAGCGCCGGCGCCAGCTCGCCGGCACCCTCTCGGGGGGGTGGAAACAACGCCTGGCCCTCGCCTGCGCCACGATCCACGATCCGCCACTGCTCTTCCTCGACGAACCCACCGCCGGGGTGGACCCGGTCACGCGGCGCACCTTCTGGGAGCGGATCCACGGCATCGCCGAAGCGGGCACGACCGTGATCGTCACGACCCACTACATGGACGAGGCGGAGCGATGCCATCGCTTGGCGTTCATCTTTCGTGGCACCGTCTTCGCCGAGGGAGCCCCGCGCGAAATCGTCGACGCGCGCGGGCTTTCCGTCGTCGAGATCGACGTCGACGATCCGGCCGCTGCGGCTCGCCTGCTTCGCGCCGACCTCGAGGTCGAAGATTGCGCCCATTACGGCAGCACGCTGCGGGTGGCGACCCGCGGCGCCGATGCCGAAGCGGTGGCCCGCAGGGTGCTCGCCGGAGCCTCCGTCACCGTGCGCGCCGCCACGAGGGTCCGCCCCACGGTGGAGGATGCCTTCGTCTCCATGGTCAAGGAGTTCGAGCCGTGAGCCGAATCCTCGCCATCGCCGTCAAGGAGTTGCGCCAGCTGGCGAGGGACCGGCTCACCATCGCCATGGGGATCATGATCCCGGTGATCCAGCTCCTCCTCTTCGGTTGGGCGATCAACACGGACGTGCGCCACATGCCGACGGTCGTCCTCGACTACGACCACTCTCCCCACGGCCGGGCATTGGTGCAGCGCATGGAGGCGTCGGGCACCTACGACGTCGTCGGTCGCGTCGCCTCCTTCGAGGAGGTCGAACGTGCCCTACGCCGGGAACGCGCTCGCGTGGGACTGGTCCTGCCGGCCGACTTCGCCGCGCGGGCGCGGCTCGGACGCACCGCCGTGGCCGCCCTGGTGGTCGACGGCTCCGATCCCCTGACCGTAGGCAGCGCCACCCAAGCCGCCCAGGGACTCGTTGCCGAACGTGGCAACGAGATCACGGAGGCCGCTCCGCCACCGCCCCCGGCCGTTCGTCTCGAACCGATGATCCTCTACAACCCGGAGCAGCGCACCGCGGTCTACATCGTACCGGGACTCGTGGGGGTCATCCTCACCATGACCATGGTGATGTTCACGGCCATGGCCATCGCGCGCGAGCGCGAGCGCGGAACGCTCGAAGCCCTGATCGTGTCCCCGGTGCGTCGCTGGGAGATCGTCGTCGGCAAGATCGTGCCCTACATCGCCATCGGGTACCTGCAGATGTCCCTCGTGCTCGCCTTGGGGCATCTCGTCTTCGACGTGCCCATCCGGGGCTCCATCGGGCTGCTCTACGCCACGTCGGTGCTGTTCATCGCCGCGAACCTGGCGGTGGGCCTTCTGTTCTCGACGTTGGCCCGGACCCAACAGCAGGCGATGCAGATGTCGTTCTTCTTCCTGCTGCCCAACATCCTTCTTTCGGGCTTCATGTTCCCCTTCGAGGGCATGCCCAAGCTCGCCCAGTGGATCGCCACCGCGTTGCCGCTGACCCACTTCCTGCGGATCGTCCGCCGCATCGTGCTCAAGGGCGGGGCCTGGCCCGACGTTGCCGCCGAGGCAACCGCCCTGGGCGCCATCCTGGTGGTGCTCGTGGCCGCCGCGTCCCTACGGTTCAAGAAGAAGCTGCTCTAGTAGCGCCACGCCCCGGCGGCCGGCCGCAATCGACGGCGCGACGGCCTTCCGCCCCGCCGCGTTCGCCCGGGCCGACGCTGCGCGCAGCACCGTCGGCCCGGTCGCGAGCTCCCACTCCGCCGTGGCTAGGGACGTTGCCTCGGCGGCGCCTCCGGGGCATCCGACGTCACGGCGTCGGCATCGGCCCTGCCCTTCGCGCCATGACGCGGCCCGTGGCCCGGGTGGGGCCCCTTGCCGTGGTGCCCCTCCATGCCCGAATGGGTGCCCTTGCCGTGGTGGGGATCCAGGCCCCGGCCATGCCCGTGCCGCCGTCGCTGGGCCTCGAGTTCCTCGTCCGTCTTGACGCGGATGCATCGCCCCTCCACCGCAGTGCGCTTGACGATGACGTTGACGAGCAGCAGCGGCACGACGATCCGCTTGGTCTGGGCCCGGGGTAGCAACAGGCCGTCGCACCCCTCGACGTGATGCACCGCATCGTAGTAGGCACCGTCCCAGACCTCGCTCGCACTCTTGTGCTGGCCGACGGGAAACCAAAGCACGAACACGCGGGTCGTCTTGTCCTTGCCGGCGGCCGTACCGAGGACCTCGTATTCGTGACGTTGCAAGGTGGCAACGTCCCGGCCACCCGTATCGAGACTCACCTGACTCGTCAGCGAGGTGCGCTGCAC
>RFGU01000031.1 GCA_003696955.1 Deltaproteobacteria bacterium
CTCGGCTTCGGCGCCGGCTTCGAGCAGGAGCACCGGCTCGTCGAAGGCGACGGGCGTTCGGGCCAGCACGATGCCGTCGGGACGGGCGGGCGCAAGGAACCCCGCCGCCCCCTCGGGGATCCGCAAGCGATGGGCGCGGCCGAGGACTTCGAGCACCCCGCAGGCGTCCTTCGGCCCCACGCGGGCGCCGGGCGGGGGAAGGTCCCGCAGGTAGCCGGGCTTGGGCGCGCGCAGCTCCACCCGATCCCCCTCCTGCACCACGCGCCAAGGAAGCTCCGGCATGTGGATGCGTCCGTCGGGTGTGTAGCCCTTCATCCCCGCACCCCCTCGACCAGGTTCGAAAGGTCGTGCAGCGACCAGATCCGCGGGTTCTTCACCCTGCGGTAGCCCACCTGCTGGTAGGCGGCCTCGGCGAGCATGGAAAGGTACGCCCGCAGCTCGCCGAGTTCGACGATCTCGTCGGTGTCCATCTGGCTTGCGGCCACGAAGGGGTCCATGTCCTTTTCGATGCGGGCCTCCACCTCCTTCATGCCCTTTTCGATGGCGGCCCGCTCCTCGGGATCCTTCGTCACGATCTCGAAGTCGTCGTCGAGCTTGGTGTTGTAGGTGGCGATGGCCAGGGTGCGGCCCTCCATGACCGAAAGGCGCGCGAGCACGGTCGAAAGCTGCACCACCGGGTCGTAGGGCAGCCCGGCCATGGCGTAGTACCCGGCGCCCGAGGCCTTGCGCAGCAGCACCGTGAACATGGGGACGTCGTTGGTGGAGTTCGTGTAGATGAGGCTGCTGCCGAAGGCCAAGAGCCCTTGGCGCTCCGCCTCGGCGCCGATGTCGAAGCCCGAGATGTCCTGCAGCCACACGATGGGGATCCCGTCGGCGTTGCACGCCCGGGAGAACGCAGCGACCTTGGCGATCCCGTTGCGGTAGAGGATCCCGGCCGGCCGCTTGCGGCCCGGCGCATCGGGCGAGCCCACGAGCCCCTGCCGGTTCGCGACGAAGCCGACGTAGAGCCCGGAGATCCGGCCCACGCCGACGACCATCTCCTCGCCCATCGACGGCATCACCTCCCAAAAGAGGCTCTGGTCGCACAGGCGGGCGAGCACCTCGGTCACGTCGTAGGTCTCGCGGTGATCGGGCGGCACCAGTCCGACGAGTTCGGCCGTGGGAAAGGCCGGCTCGAGCCTTCCGGCGCCCCCGCGATAGTAGTCCCACGCCGGCGACGGCAGGCGCGCAACCTCGCGCCGCAAGGCCATGATGAGGGTCTCGTCGTCCGGCACCCGGGCGTCCGCACAGCCGGAGGCGTGGACGTGGACCTCGGGGCCGCCGATGTCGAGGCTGGTGATCTTCTGGCTCTTGGCGCCCTTGATGAGGGCCGCCCCGGCGATGACCATGTAGGCCCGTTCGGTCATGTAGACCCGATCCGAGATGATCGGCATGTAGCCGCCGCCCGCGATGCTGTCACCGCACACGCCTGCGATCTGGGGCACCCCGTGGGCCGAAAGCAGGCTGTTCATCTTGAAGATGTGACCGGCCCCCCGTGCGCCCGGAAAGCTGCGGGACTGCTCCGGCAGGAACAGACCGCTGCAGTCCACCAGGTAGATCGTCGGCAACCGCAGGCGCAGCGCCATCTGCTGGGCGCGCTCGATCTTCTCGGGCGTCCGCGGCCACCAGGCCCCCGAGGCCACCGTGTTGTCGTTGGCGATGACCATGCACCAGCGGCCCTCGACCTTGACGAACGCCGTGATCACCCCGGCCGACGGCGACGTAAGCCCCCCCTGGAAGGTGCGCCCGTAGTTGACGAAGGTGCCGACCTCGAAGATCCGCGTGCCCGGATCCTTGAGGCGGTCGATCCGTTCACGCGCGGTGAGCTTGCCCTTCTTGTGTACGCGCGCGACGTACTTCTCGCCCCATCCGGCGTGTACCTCGGCGCGCCGTTCGCCCAGCACGCGCTCGCGCTCGGACACGGCTTCGCGGTAGCGGGCGAAGGTCGCGTCGTCGAGGGCCGCCTGCCGCGGACGCCCGATGGGAACCAGGGGAACGTGACTCATGGCGCCTCCTTCGGGGGCCAACCCGGGATCGTGCGGGTATCGTACGCGTTCGTCCGAAACGCCTCGGACGCGAGGACCGCCCGGTGCAGCGGGATCGTCGTGGCGACCCCTTCGATCTCGAACGCGTCGAGGGCCGAAAGGGCCCGGTCGATGGCCTCCTCCCGGGTCGGTGCCCAGACGACGAGCTTGGCGATGAGGCTGTCGTAGTGGGGCGGGACGACATAGCCTTCGTCGACGTGGGTGTCGACCCGGATCCCCTCGCCGGCCGGGGGCCGAAACCGGGTGATCCGCCCGGGCGAGGGCCGAAAGTCCTGGAACGGGTCCTCGGCGTTGATCCGGCATTCGATGGCGTGGCCGGTAAGGCGCACGTCCTCTTGGCGCACGGTCAGCGGCGCCCCCGCGGCGATGCGGATCTGCTCGGCCACCAGATCGAGGCCGCAGCGCATCTCGGTGACGCAATGCTCCACCTGCAGCCGCGTGTTCATCTCCATGAAGCGCAAGGTGCCGTCGGCATCGAGGAGGAACTCCATGGTGCCAGCGCTCGCGTAGCCGATGGACGCCGCCGCCCTGGCCGCGGCCTCGAGGGTCCGGGCACGCTCCTCGTCGGAGAGGACCGGGCACGGCGACTCCTCGATGAGCTTTTGATGGTTACGCTGCACCGTGCAGTCGCGCTCGCCGAGGTGGATCACGTTGCCGTAGGCGTCGGCCAGGATCTGGATCTCCACGTGGCGGCCGCCTTCGACCAGGCGCTCGAGGTAGACCCGCGGATCGGAGAACGCCGCCTGGGCCTCGGCGGTCGCGTCCTGGAAGGCCGCCTCGATCTCCTCGGGCGAGCGCACGATTCGCATGCCCTTGCCGCCGCCGCCGCTTTCGGCCTTGAGCAGCACCGGATAGCCCACGGCATCCGCCACCGCGCGGGCCTCCTCCGCCGAGGCGAGGGGCCCGTCGCTGCCGGGAATGAGCCGCAGGCCCGCCGCCTTCATGGCCTGCTTGGCCGGGGTCTTCGATCCCATGAGGGCCATGACCTCCGCCGAGGGACCTACGAAGGAGATCCCGTGCTGCCGGCAGAGGGCCGGGAGGATCGGCCGCTCCGAGAGAAAGCCCCAGCCGGGGTGCAGGGCCGAACAGCCGCTTTGGCGGGCCGCCTGCACCATGCGGACCGGGTCGAGGTAGCTTTCGCTCGCGCGGGCGGGGCCGACCACCACGTGCTCACGGCCTCGCACGTACCCGGCGCCGGCGTCGGCAGAAGACGCCGCCAGCACCGGCACGATCCCGAGGGCCTCGCACGTGCGGGCCACCCGGACGGCCACCTCTCCGCGGTTCGCGACGAAGAGGCGGTGGAAACCGAGGGGGGACGCCATGCGGCGCGGACCCTACCACGACGGCCCGCGGGCCTACAGGCTGCCGCCCGGGGCCAGACGGCGTTCCGTGGGAAGGGCCGCCAACCGGGGCGAGCTTGGTTATGCTCCGGCCATGTCCGCCGTACGTCGTCTGTCTCGAATCCTGCTCGGCTCGTTGCTCGCCGTCTCGGCCTGCGGCGACGACACCACCGAGGGCTCGGCGAGCGCCTCCGCCTCCGGCACGGCCACCGACTCGACGAGCGGCACCGGCACCGGAACCGCCACCGACACGGCCACGGCCTCCACCTCGGCGACGTCCATGGGCTCGGACAGCCAGGGCTCGGGCTCGACGACGGCCACGGACGGCACCACGGCGACCGCGGGTTCGACCGGTTCGACGGGCACCGGCGGCACCGATGGCACCGCCGGGAGCACGGGCGCCACGACCACGGGCTCGTCGGACACCGGCACGGGGGGCACGGGCGGCAGCACGGGCGGCACGGCCACCGGCGGGTCCACCGGCGGCGGCACGACCGGCGGGGTCGCGTGCGAGTGCACCCCCGGCCTCGACGACGGGATCTTCGTCCTGAGCGACGGCGCGGAGATCTGGAAGTACGTGCCCGACATGCAGGACCCGCAGGGGCCGGGGACCTTCTCGAAGGTCGGTGACCTGAACTGCGGCGGCAACTCGAACACGTTCTCGATGGCCGTCGATCGCAACGGGTTCGCCTGGATCATGTTCGGGCCGACCGGGCCCAATGCTGGCGACATCTGGAAGGCCGACCTGACCAACAATGCCACCTGCACCGATCCCGGATACATGCCCGGGCAGCAGGGTGTGAACCTCTTCGGCATGGCCTTCGTGTCCAACAGCGAGTTCGACGCCTGCGACAAGCTCTACGGCAATACCTACGACGGCATGGGCCCCTTCGGCGAGGGGCCCAACGCGGGCACGTTCCTGTCGGTGGATCCCGACACCCTCGTGCTGTCCACCATCGCCCCGACGAACTACAACGGTGCCGAGCTCACCGGCACCGGTGACGGCAGGGCGTTCATGTTCGCCGGCGTGCCGGCCAAGCTCATCGAGATCGACAAGACCAACGGCCAGGTGATCGACACCTGGGACCTCGGGCTCTCCCTGACCAACGCCTTCGCCTTCGCCTTCTTCGGCGGCGACTTCTACCTGTTCACCGAGTCCGACGGCAACCCGACCAAGAGCAAGGTGTCGTGGTTCGACTTCGACGACTCGGAGGGACAGTTCGCCACCGGGCCGATCAACATCAACAACGACGCGCCCATTCGCATCGTCGGGGCCGGCGTGTCCACCTGCGCCCCCATCGGGCCGCAGTAGTTCGTGGACGGGCAACCCGGCAAGCCGCCCGCCGCCCGGCACCGCGCGTGGCTCGAGGCGGCGTGGCGCCTCTACGTCGCCGCCTTGATCGCCCTCCTGTGGGCCCCCATGCCGGCGCGGCCACCGGCCTTCCCGGGCGCCGACAAGGTCTTCCACGCCGTCGCGTTCGCGGTCGCGACGGTACTTTGCCGGGCCGCCGGTCGGGGCTCGGCATGGGCGCTTTGGTTCGCCGCGGCCCTCGCCCTCGTGACCGAAGGCGGCCAAGCCGTCGTGGACGACTGGTTCTGGCGTCCCCTGGGCTGGCCCCCGGCGGAGCGCACCCCCGAGGTGGCAGACGCCCTGGCCGATCTGGCCGGCGCGGCCGTCGGATTGGGCGTGGTGCGTTGGGCCCTGCGGGCCCGCATGCGGCGGAACGGGAGGGATTCGAACCCTCGGTAGGGTTGCCCCTACGCAGGTTTAGCAAACCTGTGCCTTCAGCCACTCGGCCACCGTTCCGAAGGCCGAGATCGCGAGGTCGTGCGCGATGTCGGGGCACGGACGCTACCAGGCCGGCCGCCGCCCGGCAAGACGGCCCCGGCACCCTGGCGCCCGCTGGTCCGGCGGGGCATCGTCGGGTCCCGTGCCCGGAACGCAACGCTCGGCGCACCCCCTCCGCCCGGCGCTCGGGGAGGTCGCGCTCGCCGTCGCAAGCCTCGCCCTCGCGGAGCTTGCGTTCGGTCTGCTGGCGGGCGCCTGGCCCGGGTCGGACACGACGCGCGACGGGATCGCGTGGCTCTACCTCGGCGTCCTGCGCACGGCGGCCGCGGCCACCGTCTATCGGCTCTTGGCGGGGGCCCTCGACGCCGGCCATGCGGGCACGGCCCCCGGCCCCGTCGCACCACCCGCACGGGCCGTCGCGATCGGCCTTGCCTCGGGCGCTGCCGCCATCGCCGGAAGCTTCGCCATCGGTGTGCTCCTCGAAACGGTCGGCGCCGCGCCCGAGGAGCAGCAAGCGATCCTCCGCCTCGTGGCACGGTTGCGGGCCGAGGGGTCGTGGGCGACCCACGCGGCCTTCGTCACCGCTGCCTGCCTGCTCGCCCCGTGGGTGGAGGAGTGGTTCTTCCGCGGCCTGCTCTTTCGACGGGTCGCAGCATCGGCTTCGGTGCCCGCGGCCTACGCGGTCTCCGCCCTCGGCTTCGCCGCGATCCACGGTAATCCGTCGGGGCTCGTCATCTACGCCTGGCTCGGGCTTTGCTTCGCGTGGGCGGTCGCGAGGACGGGCCGGACCGGGCCGGCCGTCCTCGCCCATGCCGTCAACAACGCGGCCGTCGTGACCCTGCTCTACCTCGGCCTTGCGCCGGGTGCGCAGCCGTGACCGGCCCGCGCCCGAAGGGTTGCCCTCCCGGCCGCGACCCATTATGTTTGCCGCCCGCACGCATCCGTAGCTCAGCTGGATAGAGCATCGGTCTACGGAACCGAGGGTCGGAGGTTCGAATCCTTCCGGATGCGCCGCCCGCACCTCCCCTCCGGGGAGGTACGGTGTGCGCTGGTGCAACGGCGCCTTGGGTGTCGCAATGTGCACCTGGCCGGTCGTCGCGACCTACATCGCGACGGGGCCGCAGGGGGCGCCCAGCGGGGGGCAGACCGTTCGAATTCCATCGGAATCGTTGTATTTTTGCAGGCCGTCCAAGGTGGTGTGCCCATTGCATTTCGAAGGGGCCACCAAGAACCACCGCGGAAAGGAACGAACCATGCATCGAGAACTTGCCCGTAAGCTCCGTCCCCTCCTGGCCCTCCCCGCCGCGCTCCCCATGCTCATGGGCGCCGAAGGCGGCTGCACCCTCTTCCAGGCCACCCTCGACTCGCCGGTCCAGGCCGTCACCACCCTGGTCGAGAAGGCCGACGGCACCGTGGAGGTGGATCTGACCATCGTCTCGACGGCGCCCGAAGACGGCGCCGTGTTCGTCTCGAACGCGAGGAACGCCCAGTTGCGCGTCCCCGGCGGTGCCATCGTCGACCTGGTGCCCGCCGAACCGGGACACTATCGTGCAACCTCGGACGACAATCCGGATCTGGTCTACGACACGTCACAGAACTACCGCGTCACGTTCGAACTCGACGACGAGGATCTGGCCGAGGATGCCGCGGGCGGCGACTTCATCGCGGTCGTGACCGCGCCCGACGAGGAGGTCTCCTTCGAGCTGACGAAGGCCCCCGATTTCGCCGGCGACACCGCCGAGGTCACGTGGACGCCCACGAATCTCGAGGGCCTGTTGCGCGTACGCAACGAGACGGGGGAGATCGTCTACGATACGTTCGATTGGTCCCACCCCGAGTTCGACGGCTCGAAGTGGGCGAGCCTGATCCGCGGCGGGAGCCACACCCTTCCGGTAGACGTCTTCGCCGATCCGGGGACGTACACCATCTCGTTTTGCGCCGTCGCGTCCCAGGAGGGATTCGACGAGGAACTGTCGTCGGGCCTCGGGGCGTTGTCCGGTTTCCTCGCCGGCAAGTGCGTCGACGACGTGATCGTCGACGTCGCTCCGTAGCCTACCGCGTCACGAATCCCGCCACACACCGAAGGCGCCCCGCGGCTTTCGACGAGCCGCGACGGGCGCCTTCGTCGTCGACACCTGCCCGCCTAGAACGTGAAGTGCTGCGAGATGATCTCGTCGGTGGCAGGTTGGCGCGGCCGCGGCACGTGCTCGACCTTCTCCGGGACCGGCTCGCCCTCGGCGTCCATCCGTTCGGCGATGAGCTGCTCGAGGAACCCGCTGATGCTGAGGCCCCGGGCGTCGCAGTAGTTCTTCAGACGCTGGTACGTGATGCCTCGGACGGAGATGCTGCGACGGGTCTGACGCTTGGCCATGGTGACTTCCTTTGGTGGGTGGGTACGGGGGAGATCTCCTCTTGGCGATACGTCACCGAGATCCCCCACGCAAGGGCCGTTCCACAATGGATGGGTGTGCGTGTTGAGCGCACATACTACATCCTGTGGATCGTTCCGTGAAACCGATCGATATCGCTACGCTTTCCACCCCATTGCCGGCTTCTGCGACATTTGTTGATCCACGATGCTCGTCGATCGTGGATCGACGAAAAATCGGGGTGGGGAGAGGAGATCTCCGAAGCGATCTCCCTGCGCATAGCACGCACGCCTGGTCGTCCGCCGTGGGCTCGGCTCACGCGGCACCCCGACGGCTCGGCACAACGAGGGTGCACCGCGCAGCGTTCGCAGCAAGTGTCGGACGCGACCTGCGAAACGCGACATACCCGATCCTCGAGACCGCCGATTCCTACCACCCGTTGCCGTCTTCACCCGTTGCCGACCGATGGGCCCCGAAGGTCGGATGAACTCGCCGAGGGCCTGCCGTATGGTCGAAGGTAGCGCCCGCTCGCCGTCCGTTCGCCATGTCCATCGAGGCTCCCACCAAGACCCTTCCGGCACCGCCCCCCGTGCCGGCAGCGCGTTCGTTGCGCGGCGACGTGGACGTGGGCACGGTGCTCGGACGCTACCGCCTGCTGCACCGGCTCGGCCACGGCGGCATGGCGGTGGTCTTCCTCGGCCGCAAGGTCGGCGCCGCAGGGTTCGAGAAGCTCGCGGCGATCAAGGTCATCCATCCCCACCTGGCCGAAGAACCCGACTTCGTCGAGATGTTCCTCGACGAAGCGCGCATCGCCGCCAAACTGCACCACCCCCACGTCGTTCAGATCCTCGACCTCGGCGAGGCCGGAGGGCGTTACTTCATGGTGATGGAGTACGTCGAAGGCGACACCGTCGCCTCCCTGCTCGCCGCCCTTACCGAAAGCGGCGAGCGCCTGCCCGTGGCCGCCGCCCTGCAGATCGTGGCCGACGCGGCATCGGGACTTTCGGCGGCCCACGCCCTCGTCGACAGCGAAGGTCGCACCTTACGGCTCGTCCACCGGGACGTCTCGCCCCAGAACCTGCTGGTCTCCCTCGACGGTTGGGTGAAGGTCGTGGACTTCGGGATCGCCAAGGCGGCGGGTCGGCGGAGCACGACGCTCACCGGCCAACTTCGGGGCAAGGTGCCGTACATGGCGCCCGAGCAGGCCCGCGGCGAGGACCTCGATGCGCGCACGGACATCTTCGCCCTCGGTGCCGTGCTGTGGGAACTCGTCGCCGCACGCCGTCTCTTCACCGGCAAGACGGAGACCGCGGTGCTCGAGAAGGTCCTCGCCTGCGACGTTCCCCGCCCGGAAGGCATCGACGACGACGTCTGGGCCATCCTGCAGCGGGCCCTCGCGGCGGACCGCGCCGACCGGTATGCCGACGCCGACGAGATGCGCCGCGACGTCCTGGCCGCCTTGCGCCGCATCTGCCCCGACGACGACCCGCGCCGGATCCTCGCCGACGTCACGCGCAAGGCCCTCGGCGACAAGGTACGCTACCTGAGATCCCAGGTCGCCGCATCGAGCGGGCGCTTCAGCGACGTGGACCTCCGTCACGACGAGGTCGTGACCACACCGTCGACGACCAACGCTGCGGTGGCGCCGTCCGCCTCGATACCGCCCGAGCGCCGGCGCAGGATCCTATGGTGGACGCTGCCTCTGGTCGGTGCCGCGGCGGCCGCCGTCTTTCTAGCCATGACGGACCGCGCGCCCGCCGGCGCGGACGGCAAGGAGCGCGCCGAGCCTCCGCCGCCTGCCCAGGCGCCCCAGGCCCAGGTCCCCGTCACGATCAACACCGACCCCCAGGGTGCCGAACTCGTCGTCGCGGGCGACCCCCATCCACGACGCACACCGGCGACCCTGCTCCTGCCCCGCAGCTCCCAACCCGTCACGGTCGAGCTCAGCCTTCCCGGCTACCTGCCGCGCACCGTACAGGTGGTTCCGGCCACGGCGGGAACCTACGACTTCGTGCTGCGGCCCCTCGTACCCCGCCGGGACGGAAGCGAGCCCGGATCCAAACCGCCGACGTTGACCGCCAAGCGGCCCTCCCCACGCAAGGGACCGCGGAAGGGGCGAGGCGGCGAGCGTGACGCTGCAAAGGACGAGGGCGCCGGGTCCGGCGACACCGCGAAGCCCCCGGACGCCGACGGGTCGCGCACGGAGCCACAACTCGCACCCATGCCCGATTTCGAGCGGCTGGCGAAGCAACCGCACCCCGCACCCAAGAAGGACGGCGGCACCTGAGGCACGGTGCTCGTCCACCGCAACCTCGACCGCCGTCACACACCTCGGCCGGCCCCGAGATCGGCAAGCCGCCGTTCGGGCGACCCCACGCCAGGAAGCCGCGTCCTTCGGCTCGAGGTGTCCGTCCCCGACGCCGCCGGGCTTCGATATGCTCGCCGCCGTGTTCGCCCGCTGCCGGCGCCGGATGTCCCTCGCGGGCGCCCTCGCCCTCGCCACGTCCCCGATCCACGCCGCCGCCCGACCGACCGCCGGTGGGGACACCGCCGTCATGGCGCCGACGACCGACGACGACCGAGATCCCTGCGCGACCGCCGACGATCCGGATACCTGTCGGCTCGCCGCCCGGGCTGCGCGGCACTTCGCGGCGGGCCAGCAGGCCTTTCGAGAAGGCCGCTTCCTCGAGGCCGCGGCCGCGTTCGAACGTTCCTACGCGAGCGTCGCGGCCCCCGAGACCCTCTTCAACGCCGCCTTCTCCTACGAGCGGGCGGGCGAGGCCGTCCGGGCGATCCGGGCCTACGAGACGTACCTGCGCATCGCGCCCGCCGACGCCCCCGGGCGATCCCACGCCCGGAGCGCGGTCGACGCCCTCAAGCGGCAGGTCGGCCGCATCGTCCTGCTGGGGGCGCGAGACGACCGCCTTCGGGAGATCAGCGTGGACGGCCGCGCCCTCGATCCGCGCGACGCGTCGTCGGTCTACGTGGCGCCCGGTCGCGTCGAAGTAGCCCTGGTGACGCGCGACGGTACGCGACGGCGACGCACCTTCGACATCGAGGCCGGCCAGACCGTCGTACTGCCCTTGGACTCGTTCCTGCCCCCGCCGCCTCGCCCCGAGCGCC
>RFGU01000176.1 GCA_003696955.1 Deltaproteobacteria bacterium
CCCTGGAGAAAGACTCGGACTATGCGGCGGTGGGGAAGGGAAACGGGAAGGCGGCCGGGGGTGGCGCGGCGAAGGGCGGCTCGCCCTGAGCCCGGAGGCAGGGCCTATGGAAGTGCGCCCCCTTCGATCCAGCGGGCGAGATCGACGAAGTCTGCGTAGGGGAGGGGACGCTCCGGGGGCATGGGGCTTCCACGAACCCCCCGTAGGGCGAGTCCCGCCGGCGTTCGCATCACCTTCTGCAGGAGGAAGCTCCCCGAGGGGTCCTCGGGTGCGACCATGGGAAAACTCTCGGACAGGGCCCCGGGCGGCGTGAGCAGGTCGTCGAAGGCGACGCTCGGGTCGGAGAGGTCGAGCCGGGCCACGGCGGTCGGGTCGGCTCGGACGTCGTCGCGGTCGTGGCATCCGCAAAGCCCCCCGGGGGCGAACGGTCGGCCGGGCGCGAACAGGTCTCCGAGGCTCGGTGCCGGGGTCGGAGGATTCCACGGCGCGAGGGCGTCGGCGTCCGAAGGTGGCGTTTCGAACTCGAGGGTGAACACCGGGTCGTCCCCGTCCTCCGCGGGCAGGAATCCCGGGCCGGAGACGTCGATGGTCTCGCCGTTCCACCCGACGGGGTCCGGGCGCATGCGCAGCCGGTAGCGCACGCCACCGCGCAGCCCCGCCCTCGGTCGTACGGAGACCACCGAACCGTCGCACCACGGGGCCTCCGCGGCCGGCTGCCCGCCGGGGCCGTACCACGGGCGAAGTTGCACGAAGACGTCCGCATCCACGACGATGGGGCCCGAGGCGATCACGAAGTCCGCCGGATCGACGGTGCGCGGATCGAGCAGTCGGTCGAAGCACAGATCGATGGTGTGGCCTGCCTCGTACGTACCGCCATCGACCGGGTGCGTGTCCACCACCGAGATCGTCTCGCCGGGCGCGGACGCCGTGGCCGGTAGCCCGCAGCCCACCGCTGTACTTGCGATCAGCACGATCGCGCCCCTGGTGGAAACGGCGCTCGGACGTGACACCGGCGACCGGGATGCTACCACGGCGGGGCCTGCCCGGCGGGCACGGGCCGATCCCCCCATTGGAGGCGCAATTGACCCGTTGGGACCGTTGGTAGTATGGTCGAAGCGCGAAAGCAACGTACCGACGGGACTTGCGCCCGTTCGCCCACGTGAGGGAGTCGAAAAGCCCGTGCCCTCCACGAACCCACGATCCGCGATCCTTCTCGTCTTCTCCGTCTCTCTCGCCGGTTGCGGGCCCTTTGGCTACCTCAAGAAGGTGGCCAAGGACGCCAACCGCTCCGTGGCCGCCGCCAAGGCGGCGGGGGCGGAGGAACATGCTCCCTACGAGTATTGGGGGGCCGTTTCCTACCTCGAGCAGGCCAAGGTGATGATGGCCTACAGCGAATACGAGCGTTCCTTCGACTACGGGGAGCGCGCCGTGGCCCTCGCCGAGGAGGCCAAGAAGAAGACGGACATGCGGCGCAAGGGCAAGACGGTCGAGCGCAAGGAGGGTATCGCGGCGCCCGACGAGGACGTAGGGCCGATCCAGAAGGGGGCGCCGGAGGAACCGGCGCAGACCGAGACGTCCGGTGACGAGACGAAGGGGACGGGCGAGGCCAAGGGGAAGGTCGAGGGCAAGGCCAAGGTGGAGGTGGGCGGATGACCCGTGCGTTCCAGCGTTCCGGCCTGCATCTTTTGCTCGTATTCGCTCTGGCCCTGGTGACGAGCGGTTGCCTTGGTCAAAAGCTCCTCGGCAACGTCCAAGGGACGGAGACCAATCTGCAGGAGGCGATCGCCAACGGCTCGAAGACCATCGGTTGCGCCCCCAAGGAGACGGCCATCGCCGAGGCGAACATCAAGTTCGCCCGGGATGCGCTGGACATGGGGGAGTACTACCGCGGCAAGATGCACGCGGAGATCGCCGAGACGTACACCAAACTCGCGGCGGCGAAGACGGATCCGGTCCGCTGCAAGGAACCGGGCTACGTGCGCGAGGCCGTGGTGCGTGTGGGCGATCGCGACGGTGACGGGTACGACGACGAGAAGGACGGTTGCCCGGACGACCCCGAGGACTTCGACAGCTTCGAGGACGATGACGGCTGCCCGGACAAGGACAACGACGGCGACGGTGTGCTCGACGCGAGCACCCTCGAGAACGGTCGCTGGATCAACCTCGACAAGAAGGACGGCCGGGACTGCCGCAACGAACCCGAGGACAAGGACGACTTCGAGGACGAGGACGGCTGCCCCGATCCGGACAACGACCAGGACGGCATCCTCGACGATCCCGACAAGTGTCCCAACGATCCCGAGGATCCGGACAACTTCGAGGACGAGGACGGCTGCCCCGATCCGGACAACGACCAGGACAAGATCCTCGACAAGGACGACAAGTGTCCCAACGATCCCGAGGACTACGACGGCGATCAGGACGAGGACGGTTGCCCGGACCTCAAGGCCAAGTTCGACGGCTGCTCGGTCGTGATCTCGGACAAGGTCTACTTCAAGTTCAACAAGTGGGACATCGATCCGCGTAGCTACGAGCTGCTCAACGACGTGGCCACGGTGATGAACCAAAAGGACATCGTCGAAGCCGGCCTGAAGTTCCGCATCGAGGGGCACACCGACAGCAAGGGATCGGCGCGCTACAACAAGAAGTTGTCGCAGAAGCGGGCCGAGGCCGTGCGCAAGTACCTCATCGAGCACGGGGTCGCCCCCGACCGACTCGAGGCCGTCGGGTTCGGCGAGGAAATGCCCATCGACACCAACCGCACGGCGGAAGGTCGTGCGCGCAACCGCCGCGTGGAGTTCAACGTCACCAACGTGGACTGCAAGCGCAAGACCCCTTGAGGTCCGCCTGTCGGGTGGACCGGCTCCCCCCATGGCACCCATGTACCGAGTCTGCTCGCTCACCGTCCTGGCCACCTCGTTGGTCGTCGCGCCGTCGGCGGCCATGGCGCGCCCCCCGGCTCCCGTCGTGACGGGGGTGCGGCCCCTGCTGGTCATGGCGCCTCCGCAGGAGTTGCGCACGGCCTACCAGACGGCGATGCAGCAGTTCAACGACCTGGATCTGGACGGTGCCCTGGCGACCTTGGACGCGGCGATCGCCCAGGCCCAAGCCAAGGGGCTGGCGAGCGACCCGGCGCTTGCGCCGCTTCTGGTGCTTCGGGGGGGGATCATCTACTCCAACACGGGCGATACGGCCCAGACGTTGGTGGCCTTCGATGCCGCCGTGCGGGCCGACTACTACATCGCACTGCCCATCGAGCTGAGGTCGGAGGAACTCCAGCAACTCCTCGACCAAGCCCGGGCCCAGGTACCGGCGCCGCCGGCCTCGGAGCCCATCGCCCACACCCCGCCGACGCCGGAGCCGGGCCAGGACGTGGAGATCCAGGCGCACATGCGGGTGACCATGCTCGAGGGATTCCAGGCGGGGCTGTACTGGCGTCCCAAGGGGGAGAGTCAATTCCGCTCGGTCGCCATGGAGACCTTCGGCAACCTGGCGTGGGCCGTGATTCCGGCCTCGGAACACCAGAACAAGCCCATCGAGTACGCCATCTATGCCTTCGACGCCAACCAACGTCCGATCGCGAACAAGGGGGACACGGACAACCCCCTCGTCATCGAGTTCGGCAGCGGTGCGGGCGACGATGAGGGGAAGGA
>RFGU01000177.1 GCA_003696955.1 Deltaproteobacteria bacterium
CCTGGTCGGTACCCGTGCCAAGGGGACGGCGATCCCCCTGGCTGGCGCCTTCGAGGGGGAGGGGATGGCGCTCTGCGACGACACGGTGTCGCCGCCCATCGTCCTCGAGGGGGACCGATCCACCCGATTCCTGGCCCGGTTGCGGCTCGTGGAGGCCGACGATGCCCTGGTGGTTCGTGCCTTCGACGCGTCCACGGGGAAAGCCGCCTACACGGTGGACGACCTCGGCACGTACGGCACCGCGAGTCGGTTCGTGCACATGGCCGTCGCGGGCGACGACCTCCTGGTGACGGCGCCGGCACCGTCCCTGCGGATCCTCGACGTGGCGAGCGGCAGCCTGCGGCGGGCGATCCCCCTCAGGGATCGGTCCGAATCGCTCTGTACCGACCCGAAGAAGGGCCGCGCCCATCTCGAACTCGGCGACGGCGGCGTCTTCGTCGTCGAGGACGGGAAGCTCGATGCCGCCGAACGCATGCCGCGGGGGTGCCGCGACCGGCACGAACTCGAGAACGACGGACGGGCCACGGGCAAGCTCCTCGGCAGCTTCGTGGAGACGAAGCCCTTGAAGGGCGAACCGCGGCTCGAAGGGGTGAAGACCCTCGCGCGGTGCGAGGACGGCGACGGACGCACCGTCCTGGTCGGTACCCGTGCCAAGGGGACGGCGATCCCCCTGGCTGGCGCCTTCGAGGGGGAGAAGATGGTCTGGAGCGGTCCCATCGCCGACGTCTCCTTTGCGTCCCTGCGGGAAGATGCCCGTCTCGCGGCCGTCGAGCGCAACGCTCTCCTCTCGATCTTCGGTGCGGGACAGGGCGGCTGGCGCATGACGGCCCTCGACACCCGGTCGGGCGACCGTCTGTGGAGCGTCGAGGTCGAGCCCCTCTTCTCGGTCGATTGAATGAAATTCCCGGTGCCGATCGGCGACGTCGTCCTGGTCGCCCGTGGGAGCGGGGGCGAGGCGCGGCGGGTCTCGGACGGTGGGGTCGCCTACCGGATCGGGCACCTCCGGTACGGTCGGTAGGGGACGGACGGAGACGCATGGGGTGAGGCGCCCGGTCCCGCTGCCGCCCGGTCCCCTTCGGGGACGTTTTGCGCCCAGCCCGACGGGGGCGTTGCACCTGGGCAACGCCTGGGCGGCGCTGTGTGCCTTCGCCGCCAGCCGTCGCAGCGGCGGCACCTTCGTCCTGCGGGTGGAGGACCTCGATCCCCGGCGCAGCAAGCCCGCGATCGTGCAGCAGCAACTCGAGGACCTGCGCTGGCTCGGGATCGCGTGGGACGAAGGACCGGACGTGGGCGGCCCCCGGGCGCCGTACGTCCAATCGCAGAGGCTCGAGCGGTACGCCGACGCCCTCGGTCGCCTCGAGACCTTTCCGTGCACCTGCACCCGCAAGGAAATCCGCGCCGCATTGGCCGAGATTGCGGGCGCGCCCCACGGCGGGGGAGCGCGCTACCCCGGCACGTGCCTGCATCGCCCGCCGGCACCGGATCGACCCGCGGCACGGCGGTGGTTGCCCCCGGACGGGGTGGTCGAGGCCACCTGCGCGCACTACGGGCCCTTGCGCGCGCAGCTTCGGCGGGAGGTGGGGGCGGTGGCCCTGCGGCGTTCGGACGGGGTCTTCGCCTACCGGCTCGCCGTGGTCGTGGACGACGCCGAGATGGGGATCGATCTCGTCGTGCGGGGGCGCGACCTCTTGGAGGACACGCCCCTTCAGGTGGCCATCGCGCGCGCCCTGGGCCTGGTCCCTCCTGCCTACCTGCACGTTCCCCTCGTGCTCGGACCCGAGGGGACGAAGCTCAGCAAGCGGGCCGGCGGCCTGAGCCTCGCCCGACTTCGGGCGGCCGGCGCCCGTCCCGAGGCCGTGGTGGCCTACCTCGCCGAGCACATGGGCCTCGTCCCCCGCGACACCCGGCTGCTCTCTGCCCGGGCGTTCGTCGACGCCTTCGATCCGAGCCGGCTGCCCCACGCCGACCTGGTGATCGACCCCGCGCGGGCCATCGAGGAGATCGTCGCCCGGGGATCGTCCCCCTGATCCGCGACGCTCCAGAGCCCCCCGGGGACCGCCACGGTCCGCCGTGCGCCGCCCGCCGTATCCGTGCGCCGTCCGCCGTCCGCCGTACCCATCCGCCGCAGCGTAACGCGCGGGGGGATGCGGCATTCGAGGTGCAGCGTGGCAGGGCCCGCGGGTCCTGTCGGGCGCCACCTCACGGTCGTGTCCTCGGCGGGAGGGGCCTTGCGCCGAGCGCGAAGAAGCGTCGCACCGCGTGCGGGCACGCCCGCAAGGCCTCCGCCGCCCGCCACCCACGGTCCCCGAACCACCCTGACGCGTCGTACCCTCCCGTGGGCGCCTCACCGTCCCCCGTTCGCTCGCCGCCGTCGCCGTGCGCCGACGCCCCCGCCGTCCCACGTTCCGTCCGCCGTGGACCGTGATACTTTCGGCCCATGAACGTTCGAAGCCGGATCCTTCTGTTGGGTTCGTGTGCTCTTACGATTGGGGTCGCCTGCGGTGCTGCATCCCAGGCGGCTCTCGAGTCGGATACGTGCAAGGCCTACTTCGCCAAGGTCGATGCATGTGTTTCGGCCGTGGGGGGCACCAAGGCCAAGGCTTGGCGGATGCAGGCCGAGACGGTACGCGAGGGCCTGGGGAAGGGGGGGGAATCCGGTCGCGATCGCGACGGGATGGTCGACGATGCTCGAGTCCCTGGAG
>RFGU01000178.1 GCA_003696955.1 Deltaproteobacteria bacterium
CCTGGTCGCCCTCGCCCGCGGCCAGAACGCGCCCCCGGAGGCCGCGACCCAGGTCCAAGAGTTCGTCCTGTGCGCCGCCGAGCATCGACCGTTCGTCCTGCACCTTTCGGAGCTCTCCCACGCCAGCGAGCAGGTCCGCATCGATTTCGATCAGCTCTGTCGGGCCGTCGACCACAACGAGGCGCGCATCATGGTGTGCGCCACGAGCGAGCCCCACCCGAAGATCTCGGCGGTGTTCAACGCGCTCAAGCGCGACCAGGTGGCCGACGCCGTCCGGTTGCGCCCCTTCCAGGCGGCGGAGGTCGCCGAGATCCTGCGCGTGGTGTTCGGCGAGGTGCCCGTCCTCGACGAGCTCGTCGCGGTCCTCGAGAAGTTGACCGGCGGCCACCCGCTGTCGTTCCGGGAAACCCTGCGAACGCTCATCGAGGAGAATCTCCTCGTCCGCGAGCAGGACACGTGGACCCTGCGCAACCTGGCCACGGCCACGGAGATCCTGAACACCTCCCTCGCCCAGCGGGCCGAAGCGCGGCTCGACGGGATCGGCGCGACGGCCTGGGAGATCGCAAGCGCCCTCTACCTGATCGAATCCCCCATCGAGGAAGAGGTCCTCGAGGAGATCTCCGACCTTCGCAGGACGCGATTTCGGCGCACCCTCGAGCGGCTGCAGGCCGAGGGCCTGGTCACGCACAATGCGTCCGGTGGGGCCGGCGGGGTGGTCCAGCTCGCCCACGAATCCGTGCGCCAGGCCGTCGCCCAACGCTACGGCGGCGCCCTCGACGAGCGGCGCCTCGATCTCGCCGAGGCGCTCGAGCCCTTCGCCGAGGACGACCCGCAGTTCGTCTTCCTTCGGGCGCGCCTGCTCGACGAGGCTGCGCGCGGACTCGAAGCGTGCGAGGAGCTCGAGCGAGCAGCGCAGCGCCTGTTCGAACTCCAGCAACCACATTTCGCCGCCCAGGTGCTCGACCGTCTGATTCGTCGCCTGCGTCGGCACGGTGGCGTACAGAACCTCGAACGTCTGCTGCGCGCAAAGCTCCTCTTGCTCGAGCAGGCCGCCGGTGCCCTCGAGGACCCCCGGGAGGAACTCGCCCACTACCAAGCCGGCACCCTCATCGCCGAGATCCTCGGCGACGCCCGCGCCGAAGCCCAGTTCTGGCTCGGCCTCGCCGACCGCTTCGTGACGGACACGAGCGAAGACGTGAACCTCGCCCTCGATCGCCTCGCCCGCGCAACGGACGCGGCCAAACGGGCCAAGGATCGCGTGCTCGAGCTGCGCATCGCCAATCGCCGCGCCGAAGTCCTCCTCGGTATGGGCGAAGTGGAGAAGGCCAGCCATTGGTCGGAGCGTGCGATGGAGATCGTGGACGAGCCCGAGGTCAGCGACGTCATCAAGTCCCACGTCATCGGCGTTCGCCTGCGTTGCCTCGCCCTGGCCGGGCGCACCCAAGAGGGCAACGCGTTGCACGAGCGCGGACGCGAGATTGCCAAGCGCGTGCCCGTCGTCCAACGCCAGACGTACCTTTCGGGCATCGCATACCTGGCCGCCTTCGGGGGCGACCCGACCGTGGCCATCGACGAGCTGCGGGAGGCCATCGAGGACCTGCGCCTGGCGAACCTCAGCCGCCTGTTGCTCACACCGTTGCACAACCTAGGCGACATCCTGACGCGCACGGGGGATCTCGTCGGGGCGGAGCACGCCTTCCGGGAGGCCCTGCGGCTCGCGCGAATCTACGGCTACGACTACCACGTCCACCTGAACAAGGGCTTCTTGGGCTACGTGCTCGCACGTCGGGGCGACCCCGAAGAAGGCGCCGCCATGCTCGAAGAGGCCAAGCGCGGCATCGCCGAACAAAGTGGGGACCACGTCGCGCTGCACCAGCTTCGCCTGCTCGCAGCGGAGGTCGCCCACATGCGCGGTCGAAGCAACCAGGCCAAACGGGAACTCGAAGAGATGCTCGCCGAGTTCCATGCCTCGCGCGAGCTGAGCCTGGCCCAATGGGCCCAAGAGGCCCTCGCCCGCATCGAGCGCGACGTCGGCACCGGCTTCTTCGTGATCCCCGAGGTCGAAGAGGAATCCCTGGCCGATCCCGACGAGGAAACGGTCCGCACACGCCCACTGCGCTGACGTCGCATGGGACCGCGCTCGTTGCGCAGACTGGAAGCTCTCGCTTCGGCCCCCTAAGCTGCTCGGCGCCCGCCCCCACCATGACCGAACTCGACGCATTGCAGTCCGATCTTCAGGCCCTCGTGGGCACGAAGATTTCCGGGCGCTATCGGATCGACGCGCTCATCGGTGTGGGCGGCATGGGCGCGGTGTTCCGCGCGCGACACCTCGGGCTCGAACGGGACGTCGCCATCAAGGTACTCCACCCGGAGCTGACCAAGGACACGGAGATCTCGGCCCGTTTCGACCGCGAGGCCCGATCCGCGTCCCGACTCGACCACCCGAACTGCCTGCAAGTCACCGACTCCGGGACCATCGACGAGTCCGGTGGCGCCAAGTTCCTGGTGATGCAACTGCTCGAGGGGACCGAGCTGACGGACCGACTCGGAAAGCCGCTACCGCCGCTTACGGCCATCGAGTACATGTTGCAGATCCTGCGTGGCCTCGAGCACGCCCACGAACAGGGCGTGGTGCACCGGGACTTGAAGCCCGAGAACGTGTTCGTCACCACCGACCACGAGGGCAAGGAGGTCCTCAAGATCGTCGACTTCGGCATCGCCAAGATCGTCAGCGGCGCCGAGTCCAACGACACGATGACCCAGATGGGCATCGTGTTCGGAACGCCCCAGTACATGAGCCCCGAGCAGGCCACGGGCATGGACATCGACGCCCGGACCGACCTCTATTCGGCCGGGATCATCATGTACGAGATGCTCGCGGGGCGGCCGCCGTTCGAGGCCGACGACCCGGTGGCCCTCGTGCGCATGCAGGTGACCCAGGAACCGCCGCCCCTGCCGGACACCGTACCCGAAGGCCTGCGCGCGTTCGTAGCCCGACTCCTGGCCAAGCAGCGGGACGACCGTTTCTCGAGCGCCCGCGAGGCGAGGGAAGCCCTCGAGGCCCTGCGGACCGAGATCTCCCTGGCCGAAGGCGTGCCCGTCGCCAATCTGCCGGCCGGCTCGGTGGCCATTCCCATCGCAGCCGCCTCGCCCAAGTCCGCGGCACGACCGCTCGCGGCGGGAGCGGCCGCCATGGCGGGCCTGGGCTTCCTCGCGTGGGCCCTGCTCGCGCGCCCCTCCGGTGCCGAGTCGCACGAACGAAATGCAAGCGCTGCCGCCGCGGGCGACTACCTCGACGAAGATACACCGCTACTCGTCCTCGACGACGCCGACGGCCCATCGTCCGAACGACTTGCGGAGATCGACAAGCGCTTGCTCGCCAAGGACGTGGACGGTGCCGAGAAGCTCCTCAAGCCCCTCTTGGACCGGTTCCCCGAGGATCCGCAGCTGCTTTGGCGGCAGGGCAAGTGGCTCGCCATGCAGCGCAGGCGCGGTGCGCAGGCCCTCGCAAGCTACGGCGACGCCATCGAACGCGATCCGACCCTGCTCGACGACAAGGACTTCTACGCCGAACTCATGGACTTGATGAAGCGGCGCGGGCTCGAGGAAGAGGCCATCAACCTGGCCCTCCGAAAGATGGGCAAGCATGCCCACGCCTTCTTGCTCGAACAGGTCAACCGCAAGAAGAAGGCGCTGTCCTACGCCGATCGCCATCGGATCCTCGACGAGCTGCGCACGGATCCGGCCAACGAACCCTTGATCGACGTCAAGCTCAACGTCGCCCTCGACCTGTGGCAAGCCAAGGACTCCCTGGCCCCTTGCCGCAACTACGCGGCCGCCCTCGACTACATCGAAGCGCACCCCGATCCCTACTTCCTGAACGCGCTCCAAAAGGCTCCCTTGCCCGAACCGTCGGAGGAGAGCAAGGCGGACGCGGACGATGCGGCAATCTGTGAAACGCTTGCGGCACGCAGGGACGCGCTGATCGCGGCCATCGAGGCTTCGCAGGCAACCACGAATGGCACCGGCAGCGAAGACGGGGCCCAGACCGCTGAGGCCCGGAACGACGAGGAGGGCGGCGCTGGGGCTTCCGCCACGGGGAAGACGTCGTCCAAGCGCCGCAAGTCCAAGCGCTCGGGCGGCAAGCCCGCCAAGTGCAAGAAGTTCGGAGCGGCCCTGATCCATCCGGAGTGCCGCTGACCCGGGGTCGCGCGCCGCGCCCATCCGGCCTGGCCCGCTGGTAAGCTTGCGCCCCGCCATGCAGCGCGATCCCATCCGAGCCCCCCGCGGTCCCGAGATTTCGTGCAAGGGATGGCCCCAGGAGGCCGCCTTGCGCATGCTCATGAACAACCTCGACCCCGAGGTCGCCGAACGGCCCGAGGATCTGGTCGTCTACGGCGGCACCGGCAAGGCGGCCCGGAGCTGGGAGGACTACGACCGCATCGTGGCGAGCCTGCGCAGTCTCGAGGGCGACGAGACCCTTGTCGTACAGAGCGGCCGCGCCCAGGGGATCTTTCGCACGCATCCGGACGCCCCGCGCGTCGTCATCGCCAACAGCCTGCTCGTGCCCAAGTGGGCCACGTGGGAGGAATTCCACCGGCTCGAGGCCCTGGGCCTGACCATGTTCGGGCAGATGACCGCAGGAAGCTGGATCTACATCGGCAGCCAGGGGATCGTGCAGGGCACCTACGAGACCTTCGCCGCCTGCGGCCGCACCCACTTCGGCGGCGACCTGCGCGGGCGTTTCGTGCTGACCGGCGGCCTCGGCGGCATGGGGGGCGCCCAACCGCTCGCGGCCACCATGGCCGGTGCCGCCATCTTGTGCGTGGAGGTCGATCCCGAGCGGATCCGCCGCCGCATCGAGACGCGTTACCTCATGCGCCAGACCGCGAGTCTCGACGAAGCCCTCGCGTGGATCGACGAGGCCCGGAAGAAGGGAGAACCACTGTCGGTCGGCCTACTCGGCAACTGCGCCACCGTCCTGCCCGAGCTGGTCCGCCGTGGGGTGATCCCCGACGTGGTGACGGACCAGACGAGCGCCCATGACGAGTTGAACGGATACGTCCCCGACGGCATGACCCTGGCCGAGGCCCTGCGCCTGCGCACCGAGGACCCGAACGAGTACGTCCGGCGCAGCATCGATGCCATGGGGCGGCACGTGGCCGCCATGCGGGCCATGCAGGAAGCCGGCGCCATCGCCTTCGACTACGGCAACAACATCCGAGCCCAAGCGGTCAAGGCGGGGGTCGAAGACGCCTTCGAGATCCCCGGATTCGTCCCCGAGTACATCCGTCCCCTCTTCTGCGAGGGCAAGGGGCCGTTTCGATGGGCGGCCCTTTCGGGCGATCCGGAGGACATCGCGGCCACCGATGCGGTCATCTTGGACCTCTTTCCCGAGAACACGTCCTTGCGACGCTGGATCGAACTGGCCCGCGAGAAGGTGGCCTTCCAGGGCCTGCCCGCCCGCATCTGCTGGCTCGGCTACGGAGAGCGGGCCAAGGCCGGCCTTGCCTTCAACGAACTCGTACGCACGGGCAAGGTCAAGGCGCCCATCGTCATCGGGCGCGACCACCTCGACTGCGGCAGCGTCGCCTCGCCCAACCGCGAGACGGAGGCCATGAAGGACGGCTCCGATGCCATTGCCGACTGGCCGATCCTGAACGCCCTGCTCAACACGGCCGCCGGTGCCACCTGGGTCTCGGTGCACCACGGCGGCGGCGTCGGTATCGGTTACAGCCTCCACGCCGGCATGGTCGTCGTAGCCGACGGCACGGCCCGGGCCGAGCGCTGCCTGTCGCGGGTGCTGACGACCGACCCGGGCATGGGCGTGGTGCGCCACGTCGACGCCGGCTACGAGCGCGCCACGAAGTTCGCGCGCAAGCACGGGATCCGCGTCCCCGGGCGCGTGGAGCCATGAGCGTCGCCTTCGTCCTGCACCGCGCCGCCAAGGTCCTCACCCTTGCCGGTCCCCAGCGCCCACGGCGGGGCCGGGAGATGTCGGACCTTTGCATCCTCGAGGACGCGAGCGTCGCCGTGGACGAGGACGGCCGGATCGCCTGGGTGGGCAGCGCCCACAACCTCGACGTGCCCGGCGATCCGGAGATCGTGGACTGCCGCGGCAAGACGATCCTTCCGGCCTTCGTCGACGCCCACACCCACCTGGTCTACGCCGGGGACCGCAAGGACGAACTCGAGATGCGCCTTTCGGGCGCGGACTACGAGGCCATCTTCGCCGCCGGCGGCGGGATCCTCGCGAGCGTCCGTGCGACCCGCTCGGCCGACGAGGACGCCCTGGTGACCGCCACCCGCTCCCGGATCCGCCGGATGCTCCGTGCGGGCACGACGACCTTCGAGATCAAGAGCGGGTACGGCCTCGAGCCGGCCACGGAATTGCGCCAGCTTGCCGCGGCTCGGCGTCTTGCGCGTGAAGACGGCCTGCGGATCCGCACGACGTGCCTCGCCGCCCACGCCTTCCCCGAGGACGTCCGCGACGGTCGGCGCACCGCCGACGACTTCGTGTCGGAGATCTGCGAGACGATCCTGCCCGCGGCGGTGCGGGAAGGCCTTGCCGACTACGCCGACGTCTTCTGCGACCGCGGGGCCTTCTCCGTCGAACAGGCCCGCCGCGTCCTCGCCCGGGCCAAGGAACTCGGTCTGGGCCTTCGGGTGCACGCCAACGAACTCGGGCCCACCGGCGGCGCTCGCCTTGCGGCCGAGCTTGGCGCCCTGACGGCGGACCACCTGCTCTTCGTCGACGACGACGACCGCAGAGCCCTCGCCCGCGCCGGCGTCACGGCCGTCCTCTTGCCCGGCACGTCCCTCGTCCTCGGCAAGCCCTTCGCCGACGGCCGCGCCTTGATCGAGGCCGGCGTGCCCGTGGCCGTCGCCACCGATAGCAACCCGGGGTCGTGCGCCCTGGAGAACCTCGGCCTGGTGTTGGCCCTCGCCTGTTACGGCAATCGCCTCTCTCCGGCCGAAGCCATCGTGGCCGCCACCCACAACGCCGCATGCACCCTGGGCCTCGCCCACGAGGTGGGTCGCGTGGAACCCACCATGGCAGCCGACCTCCTCGTCCTCGACACGGACGACCCACGGGATCTCGTCTATCACGCGGGCTCGCCCCTCGCCTGGGCCGTCTACTGCCGCGGACGGCGGGTCGATCGGCTCGACGAGGCGGCGAAGTCGTAGCCGCCGGCCACGCGCTCGGCACGATAGACCGAAAACGACGTTCCGGCATCGGGCCCGCCCACGTCGAGTCGAAAGCGGACGGTGCCGTCCGTCGTCACCTCGGAGATCCGGGCGAACTTGGGGTTCGCGGGATCGTTGGGCGCACGATCCGGATCGCCGACGAGCCCCCCGTCGGTCACCAGCACGCTGCCGTCGGGCCGCACGTCGACGTCGCCGAGGAACGGCGCATATCCGCCGTCTTCGGCCACGTGGGACCAACGTTCGGTAGCCTCCATGGCATCCTCGTCGAGGTCGTAGACGACGACGCGGCTGTAGCGGGGCGGTTCCCCCGCGCCCCCGGTCCCCGGCCGGGTGTTGCCGTTGTCGTACACGGCGAGGGCACCGTCCGGCAGCAGCTCGGGTGCGTGCTGGTGGTAGAACCAATCGCCCTCGATCAAGGCGAAGTCCCCCTCGGGGCCGAGTCGATGCAGCACCTCGCCGGTCACCCGATCGAGGGTCACGATCCAGTCCTGGGTACGGAGCGAGACGAGCACCCGCGTGCCGTCGGCCGAGTAGACGAGGGCATTGCCGTGGGTCCAGTCCTTCGTGGTACCGCTCGGCGCCACGTCGGCGTAGACCGGATCCCAGAAGGGGGCATGGAACCCCGGCCGCACCCGGTGGACGGCGTCGGCGAGCACGTCGAACAAGGAGATTTCCCAGGTGACCGCGCCGGTCGCGTCGAACTCCACGAGCACGTCGCCCACGACGTCGTAGGCCGTCTGTCCGCCCATGCCGTCGTCGTAGCCGTCGATGGTGCGCAGCTCCGTCGAAAGCGTCGCGTAGGTGCCGTCCTCCTTCGGCAGGATCTCGTGGTGCATGGTATCGATGGCCGGCGAGAGATCGGAAGCGACGAAGGGCGCGATGTCCCGGCCCAAACGGTCGAGAACGAGGGCGCGCTCGGCGGCGACCTGGACGACGACGCTGCCGTCGTCGGCGAAGCTCACATCCCCGCTCTGGGGCAAGAATCGCACCCAGACGGGATGGCCCGCGGCGTCCACGGCGAGCACGTAACCCCATGCGGCGTCGAACCCCGGCCCGAGCCAACGCATCACGTTGAAGAAGGTCCATGCGCCCGGCTCACCGCTGCGTCCCGTCGTCACCAACGGCGGCAGGGTTGCGGGCAGGGGCGCGACGGTCACCGTCGCCTCGGCCATGGCGGTCGCTCCGGCACCATCCTCCACCGTGAGCGTCAAGTGATACGTCGCATCGGCGTGCAGGCCCGTAAGGGGGATCGCGCACGCTTCGGCCGGTTGTGGACACCCAACGTTCCCCGGCTCGGCGTCGGCCGGCGCATCGATCGGCTCCACCGTTACCGTCGACGTCACGGTGCGGTCGGCCAGCACCTCGATCTCCAACGCCAACGGGTTGTCCGGCACCTCCTTGACCTCGAAGGACAGGATCTTCGGGGGATCGGTCGCGCCACCGGACGTGCCCGCGGTGCCCTCACCCGTCGTGCCCGTGTCCGTGCCCGTCGTCTCCCCGTCGGTCCCGCCGCCGTCCGACGCGGAACCGGGCGCCCCGCATCCGAGCGCCCACGCAAGTGACGCTGCGAAGACGATGGGCACGAGCCGTGCTGAAGAAGTCGGCACCCTGGCAGTATACCGGCGACGTCATGGAACCGATCCCCGCCCAGCTCCTGCCCACCTTCTCGCTGCAGCCGCGCGCCCTCACGGTGACGCTCGACGCGCCGGTGGCCGACACGCCGCCGTGGCTGGCCGATCTGCTCCGCCCAGGCGCCCTCCCCGGTGTCCCCCCGCCCGACGACGCCCTGCGCACGAAGGTGCGCGATGCCCTCCGGGGCGCCGGCTTCCGGCCGAGCGGGCGCAGCAAACCCGCCAGCGAGTACCTGGTGCGCGCGGCCGCCGAAGGCCGCCTGCAACCGATCCATCCCCTCGTGGACGCAACGAACGCCGTCTCCCTCGCGTCGGGTCTACCGGCGAGCCTCGTCGACCTCGACCGTGCGAAGGCTCCATTTCGGATCGAAGCGCCGCCACCCAAGACGCGCTACGTCTTCAACCGCTCGGGCCAGGAGATCGACGTGGGTGGCCTGCCCTGCCTGTGGGACGCCGAAGGCCCCTGCGCCAATGCGGTCAAGGACGCCCAACGCACGAAGGTGACCCCCGAGACGACGCGGGCCCTCTTCGTGGCGTGGGCCCCGGCCTCCGTGCCCGAACGGACGGACGCCATGCTCGGAGCGTTCGCCCGGATCGTCGAACGCCTCGGCGGAACCACGACGCCCGTGCCGGTCGAGCCGATGCCGGCGACCACCGCGTGAACCGTCGGTGGCCACGCGTGGGCCCGCGTCGAGATGTTCCTGATCGCTCCGATCGGGGTGGCGCCTAGAGCCCGATCCAAACGTCGCGGATGAACTCCCCCAACGGCCGCGGTTCCGTGGCGTCGTCGAGTTCGCGAAACTGGATCCACGTCTGCCCGTCGCCATCGTCCCAGATCCGTACTTCGTACTCGGCCTCGGCGCGCACCTCGATGCGGCTCGGGCGCCCGTGGCGCTCTTGGATCTCGCAGGCTTCGATCATGGGCCGAAGCCTGCCCCCGCCGCCGTACGGCGATGAACGCAACGGTTGCGCACCTACCGGGCACCGTTCGATCGGGACGACGCTCCGCGGCTACCTGGAGGCACCGGGCGCGAGGAGTTCCGGGACCGGACCGTGGAAGGTGCGAAACCCCACCGAAGCGTCCGCGGCGTGGCACACCACGCAGTTGTCCCCGTCGCTCGGCCACGGGGGCATGAGGGCCAGGTCGCCGGCGAGTTCGTCGAGGTGCTCGAGGCGCGCACGCGCGGCCGCGGCGATCTGTTGCTTGACCGGGGTGGGCGGCGGGCGCACCTTGGAAAGTTCCTCGTAGACCTCCCGCGCTCGGTCGGTGCGGCGAAGGGCAAGGTAGCCTTCGGCCAGCTCGAACATGAAGTTCTCGTAGGTGTTGGGGCAATGGAACGGGTCCTTCGCGCCCGCTCGCATGCGGTCCCAGTGTTCCCGCACGTAGGAGAAGTGGGCCACCCCCCGCTCGATGCGCCGCCGCTTGCCCGCCGGCAGGTTGCCCGCGAAGAAGAAGGCGAAGTTCCCGGCGAGGGCGCGAAGTTCGACGTTGGACGGATCGGCCGCGACGCGCCGTTCGAGGGTTCGCTCGAGAACCCGGACGGTCCGCAGCGCCCGGAGGAGCCGCCCCCCTTGGGCGAGCACGAGCGCCCGGCCCATCCGGGAGAAGGTCCAGGCGACGAACCCCCGGGTGGTCAACGCCATGGGATCGTCGGCCGCGTCTCCGAGGTAGGTCTCGTACGCCCACACCTGGGCCTCGGCCCGCGAGACGTCCCCCTCCACCGCGCGCATGTTGAAGAACCGTCCGAGCATCCGCGCGACGGTCTTGTCCGTGGGATCGGCGGCCAGCGCCGCCATGAGTGCCTCTTCGGCCTCGACCTGCAGCTCGCGGTGTCCTTCGAGGGTCTTCCACATGGCGTAGATCCCCAAGGCCCGCAGGGCCCCGGGATCGTCGGGCCGCTCGCGCACCGCCGCACGCCGTGCGTCGAGCACGACCCGCTCCTGGGCATCGAGGGGCGGCACGGCGACGGGGCGGGCCGGGCCGCTGCCGAAGGAGACACGGCATCCGAGCACGATCCCCGCCGCCGCCAGCCCCGCGAAGGCGACGATACGCCGCCTCATCGCCATCCTCCCGCGGCGTCCGGGACCGCGATCTGCGGGATCGGGGTGGTTCGGGCGTGGCAGGCGACGCACGACGGGCGGCCGAGGGGGCGAAGGTCCGCCACGTCGGAACGCACGTCGCCGCGGGCGAGGCGGTCGCGGGCGAGCTGGGCGAGTTGACGCTGGGGCACGGTCGGCGTCGGCCCCACCGTAGCGATCACGTGCTCGTAGGCCGCCCGCGCCTCGGTGACGTCACCGGCGGCCGCCGCCGTCTCCGCGGCCCACCACGCGAACACCGTACGCACCCCCGGCGCCACGGCTTCGTTGCGGGCCCGCGGCGAGAGGTGATCGAAGTGGCGGCGCTGGTGCGCGAGGGCCTTCGCGGCGCGACGGACTCTGCGTCTGCGCCCGAGGGGCAAGACGGCAGCCACGGTCAACATGTGATTTGCGTAGAGCGTTCGCACGTCCTCGTCGTGGGGGTGGTCGGCGAGATAGGCCTCGAGGTCGCGCTCGACACGACGGACACGACCGAGGGCGCGAAGCCGCCGGCCGCGGGACAGCTCGGCCTGTGCCGCGGCGAGTTCGGCCAGCGCGCGGTAGGTGGTCCGATCCCGCGGCGTCGTGGCCGCAGCGGCGAGGGCCCGGTAGATCCGTCCGTGCACCTCGACACGTGTGGTGTCGAACACGGAGGCCCGGGCGTTCAACAACCGGCCGTGCACATGGGCGAGGTAGGCCCACGTCGGGTGGTCGCGCCCGCCGGTGCGCCGGACCGCCTCGACGAGGGCCGCCTCCGCCTCCGGCAACAGCTCGAACGCCCCGCCCGCCACGGCGCGCGCCGCGGCCACACCGCCGTGGATCCGACCGTCGGGTTCGGCGAGGAGCCGCCGCGCACGGGCGACGGCCTCGGCTTCGGTGGGACCGAGCGCGGCCGGCACCGCGGACAAGTGCTCCGGCGGACGGATCGAGACGCAGCCGACACCGAGCCACGCCAGCGCGACGACCGCGGCGCGTTTCGGGCGGTAACGGTGGACCGGATCCATGACGGGCCCCGAAGGGCCTCGCGAGTCTACCAGGACGCCACCCGCGTGGTCGTGGCCGGGCGCCCCGTTTCGTCCACTCGGCGCCCCATCGCCAACGACCCGCGTGCCCACAGAGACGTCGGCAACCTACCCTGGTCGTCGGCTCCCCCGGGGTCTGCGGTCGAGGCGTTCGTCGTCCTCGCCCGGCCGGACGAGAACACCTGCCTTCACGGATCGTCGCTCCCGCGGAAGTGCCCGGCCGGCGGCGCACGGCCACGCGTCGCGACGATGCACCCGGACGGCCGTCGCCTTCCTGCTAGGCTACGCACCGTGGCCCTCCTCCTCGGCGCGACGACCTATGGGGCCGCATGCCTGCTCGGCATGCTCGCCCAATCCGGTCGGGTGCGTGTGCGTGCGCTGCACCACGTCGCATACGCCGCCGTCGTCGTCTCGACGGCATGGGCCATCGTCGATCATGGATCGCCGTGGCTGTGGCTCTCGGCCGCCGCCCTCGCGCTCCTGCCCTGGATTCGCGCAGGCGGCGCCGGCCATCGGCACCTTGCGCTGCTCGGGGCCGTAGGTTACGCCGTCGCCTGCGTCCTTCCATGGAGCTGAGCGAAGCCATCTTGCGCCGGCGCACGACGAACGGGCCGTTCCTACCGAAGCCGGTGAGCCTCGAGCACCAGCACCGGCTCATGCATGCGGCGTCCCGCGCGCCCTCCCACTTCAACAGCCAACCCTGGCGTTTCGCCCTCGTCACGGACCCGGATCTGCGGGCGCGCATCGGAGCCATCGCGGGCTCCACGATGGAACGATTGATCGCCGAGGGCACGTTCTTTCGCCGATACCGCCGGTACTTTCGCTTCAGCCCCAGCGAGATGGACGCACGTCGAGACGGGATCTTCGTCGACAAACTCCCGGCGGCCCTTCGCCCCTTCGCGGGGTACGCCCTCACCCCCTTCGGGGTTCGGATCATGACGCGGCTGGGCGTACCGCGGATCCTCGGGCGGGACAACGAACGGCTC
>RFGU01000179.1 GCA_003696955.1 Deltaproteobacteria bacterium
CACACACTGACCGTCGCATTCCACCAGGGGCGGCTCGCAGGCGGGGGGCAGGTCGGCGGGGACGTCGGCCTTGTTGCCGGCCGACTCGCCGCCGTCGCCAACGCTGGCGGGCCGGGGGCCGCAGGCCGCAGGCAACGACAAAGCGCAGGCGGCCAGGAAGAAGCCACAGGCAGTGAGGATGTGTCGTTCGTTATGGATCATGGTGCCTTCACCCTCCGATGACCGGGGGGACGCCCACCGAACACTCGTCGCGCGGCGTCTGGAGGTCGTCGATGCACGGATAGAGCGACTCGAGAGGCAGGAGGTCGGTCGGACCGAAGATGCCGAGCGGAGAATTGCGCGCCGTGCCCAGCCACGCGAAGGTCACGTCGTAGGCTACATTGTGGGCCGCCAAGGCGGCCAGGCCCCCGATGTTCCCCGCAGCCATCACCCAGTTGCGGTACAGGTACACCCCCAGGCCGTAGCCGTCGCACCAGGGACACTCGGGGAGATCGACCTGCTTCGTGCGCAGGGCCAGGCTCACTTCGGGGTCGACCTCGCCCCCGTCGCCCGCGGGCCGCACCAGGGCGCGGAAGAGGCGGGCCAGGTCCTCGGCCGTGGCCTCGACGCCCCCGGCCCCGAGGTTCATGCCGCGCACGGAGATCTCGGCCGAATAGGAGGGGCTGTACGTCCGCCACGGGGCCTGCGGGACCGGCAGGCGCGGCCAGTCGGAAACCTGGCGCCCCACCATGTTGCCGAAGACGTTGGTGGCGTCGAAGGCAGGCGGGGTGGACGGGTCGGCGTAGGGGGCGGTGTCGGCCCCGAGGAGCATCGTCAGGGCGATGCGCAGCGCGTGGTACTCGCCGCGGCGCGGCAGGCGGGTGTCGTTTACCGGATAGACGCTCACCCCCGCTCCGGCGGCCTCGGCAACGGCGCGCATCCGCCCCGCGGCGCCGTCCTCGGCGGCGAGCATCTCGTCGGCCATCATCGTGGCGATGATGTAGTTGATGTTGGAGTATTTTGGCGAAGCAATCTCGAATGCTTCGTCCCAGATTGCGCTTTCCTTCGTGCCATTGTCGGTGACTTCGAGTTCCAAATCGATCCTCCCCTGCATCACCCCGAGCATCCACGCCTCGAGGGCCGACGAGGAGAGGGGTAGGGCCAAGACTTCAGGCGGCGGCGGTGGCTCCATGGCCTCGAGGTCCGCCCGCATCTCGAGCTGCGTCCAGTACTTGCCCGACCAGCCCGTGGCCCCCGGCTGGCTGAACCCCGCCTTGTGCGCCAGCACGTCCCCCACCGTCACGGCCCCCAGCCCCGTGTAGTCCACGTCCGTCATCTCCGCCGAGCCGTCCGTGAAGGTCGCCGGATCCCAGCCCATGACCTTCACCAGCGGCGCGTCGGGCCCCCTGCCCTGCTCCGAGAGGGCCTGCAGCAAGAGGGCCGCGACGATCGACTTGGACGCGCTGCCGATCGGAAAGGCGGTGGTGAAGGTCGTGTCCGGGCGCACCTCGGGCGCCGTCGTATACGCCGCACGGTAGGCGAGCTGGTTCTCCTCGAGCACCGCGAGTTGCCCCTGCCGCGGGCCGCCGGCCATCACCGTGGCCGCCGCCTTGGCCTGGATGCCGGCCCACGTGCCCCACGACCCGCTCGGCTCCCGCAGGGAGCGGAAGGCGTTGCCGTAGCGCTGCCACACGCCCACCCAACGATCGCCGCCTGGGGTGTGATAGGGGACGGCCGTGACCAGGTGGTAACCCGCCCGGCGCCAGTCGGCGTCCTGCGAGCGAAACTCGGCCGCGGAGAGTCCCACCGCCATGGCGGCATCTTGCTGCGATTCGGGCGCGGCAGTCAGCACGTCGAAGACCGCCGCCCCCTCACGGCTCGTGATCGAGAAGGGCACCTGCTCGCCCAGCCCGTCGGCGAGGTCGGCCAGCTCGTCCTCGGTCAGGCTGAGCCACGTTCGGGTGGTCGCAGGATCGATGCGGTCGCGCACGAAGATCGCGGCGTACTCGGTCTGGCCGCCCAACTCCCGGCTGGATACGCACAGAGGCCGATAGCCGACCTCGGCCCAAAGGTCCGCCCGGACGAGAAGTTCGTTCGGGCTGAGGAGTCCCTCCACCACCCAGTCGTCGGTGTAGCCGTCGAGGACCCAGGCGACGGCCTCGCCCCGCAGCGGCGCTCCGCCGGGATTGGGGACCGAGAACAGCTCGAGGGCGTACGGGCGAAGACCGTCGCCCGCCAGTTCGTGGGTGGCCCCAAAGTCCTCGTAGGCGGCCTGGGCCTGCTCGGCGTCGCGCAGGCTGATGGTGACCTCGGTTCGGAAGATGCTGTCCACGTCGAACATGTAGAGCCCATCGTCCTCGTAGGTCATCCGCAGACCGGCGCCACCGTCGGCGACCACCATCGGCGAGCGCACCACGGGCTGGAGCGCGAAGAACCCGAGGTCCCGCAAATGCGAGTAGCGTGCGCCGGGGAAGCCGTCGCCGACGACCACGCCCGCCTCCCACGCGGCGGCGTCGAAGACGTCGCTGAACGTCTCGTCGATGCCGACCATGGGCCGCGTATCGTAGGGCGTGCCCATGCCGATGGTGCGCGGCGATCGTCCCAGGGCGTCCGGATCGGCGACGCCGCCGACCCCCTCGCCGTCGATCCCACCGCCGCCGGTGCTCGGTCCCGTTCCGCCGGTCGTGTCGGTGTCGGTATCCGTCCCAGTGCCACCCGTGCTCGTGCCTCCCGCGCCACCTCCACCGCCCCCGCCCTCCGGGCATCCTGCAATCGCAAGGACGAGACCGAGCGTCAAGAGACTACACGCCGAGTGCCGAGTGCCGAGTGCCGAGTGCCGAGTGCCGAGTGCCGCATCTTACGTTCCTCCCGAATGGAACCGCAACCTCCCCGCGCCGTCAACCCCCCCTCGCCAACGTACAGCATGATGCGCAACGAAACGCCGTTTCGAGCCGCCTACCTTCGGCCGGACCACCGACCGACCAGCCGGTCGGCATCCCCATCGTGCCGCCTTTCGCCGTCACGCCCTGCCGTCGCAGCCCGCCCTCTGCCGTGGCCAACCGCCGCTGCGCGTCAGGGCAGTGATTCTGGATCCTGTGGGTAGCGATTCCGGGATACGCGACGCGCCGTCACCACGATGCCGGAAACATGGTGCCGCGATGCGACGGAACGCGGTTGCGACGCAACACGATCTCGACGGCGACGTACCCCCGGCGACGGCCGCCCGGCGAGGTTGGGCTCACGGACCGGGCTTCGTCGACGTCCCGCGCCGAACGGGACGACCCTCCGAGCGGATCACGGACCCGGAGCCTGGACCGTTCCCGACATCGCGTTGCCCACTCGAACGTGGCGTAGGCGTCGAAGGCGGAGGGCTGCGGCCGGCAGTCGTGGGTGGCCAGTTCGGCGACCTCCCCTCGCGCACCGCTCGCGGGCACCGCACACGTCGTCTCATGCGACGGCGGAACGCTCTTGCACCGCGCGTGCAACGTCGTTGCACGGCCCCGGTGCAACGACGTTGCACGCCGTGACGG
>RFGU01000032.1 GCA_003696955.1 Deltaproteobacteria bacterium
CGCGCTCGGGATCGACCGGCGCCGATCCGATTTGCCGGGCACGGGAGACCGCGCGCGCGATCTGCAGGTCGTGGGGATCCGGCGAGGCGAACGAGGATATGCGCCGATCCGTGTGACCGAGTACGGCACGATGGTCGCCTCGGTCGACCGGCCGAGCGAGTGAAGCGCCCGCAACGCGCGAAGCCTCCACCCATGGTGTGTCCTCGTGGGCCGAGAACCTCGCATGATCGTCTGTGGGGATGCGACCGGACTTGCACCGCGTCCTCCTGTCGAGCAACGCGACGAACCCGGCATCGTGCCGTATGCCGCACTCCATCACGACGCGACCCGGCGCCGCTCCATTCCCGTCGGCCAGACGGTTTGGCGGCGGCTCCACGGGCCCCCTTCCCCGCCCCGGGTCGTGACGCAGACTGCCCGGCCGGCGGCACACACGCCCGCCATGAACGTCCATGCGGGGTCTCCGATCCACGGCGCGAAGGCGCAGCCGCACAGTCGTCGCCAGGCCCGAGCCGATGCAGCGGCCGATGTCGGTTCGGTCGATCCAGTCTCTTCGTGGCACGATGCTGCCGCGGACTCACTCGTCGGCGGCGTGTCCCGCATGGCTCGCAACGTAGTCCACATAGGCGCGGGCATCGTCCGCCGTGGCGCGATCCTGCAAGAGCAGATACAGGACGTTGTCCCGTCGCCGGTCGGTGGCCTCGTCGTCCGTCTCCATCATGGAGCCATAGTAGGCCTCCCGTCGGTCGGCATACGCGTCGTACTCGACCGCCCGACGCTCATAGTGTGTCACGTAGTCGTCAAGTGTCAGTCCGTATCCCTGCCCGTGGGACACGATGGCATCGAGGGCGATCATCCCTCCACCTTCGGCCGTCTCGATTTGAACGTCCTCCACCCCGCTAGGGTATCGGGCCTTTCGGCCGCGCCACGCATCGACGACGCATCGAGCCCACGCCGCACATTCGGGGGTCGGCGCTGCTCCGTTCAACGGGACGAAGCGATCGGGATCCAGGTGTGCCTCTACGCCGACGACACGGCCGCCACCTTCCGGGCCGCGGGCGAGCACGACGGACTGTCTCCACCGACACGGCCGCGACTGTCGGCGCTCGTGCTCGAGGCGACAGGCGGCCATGGCTTGGCCGAATTCGTCTTCGGACACGAATCCCGCGAGCCAAGGCCCGAGCCAGGCGTTCGCTCCCATGTCCTGCTGGGCGACGACGTCTCCGGGCAGCGCATGTTTCAGGGCCTTCTCGACATCGGCAGGGTCGGTGTCGGGATCGCGCCAACGCACCACGACCCTCGCCGGATCGAAGGCGCGAGCAGTGACACCCAACCCTCGGGGCAATCGTTCTCGCGCGACGTCGTCGGCCGTAGCCTCCTCGGTGTTCGCGGCCCATCGTACGACGGTGGATACGATCGCACCGAGCATCAAGGCGACGCCCCCGAGCCAGAGGACCGCACGTCGCGCGGCCGCCGGTTCCTCGTCGGCGGGGCGTAGCGACGGGTGCGCCGAATCATCGATTCGCGTCAACTCGTGATCCACACGCATGGCTGGGTCGAGTCCGCGTAGGACACCCTATCACATCGAGTGCCGCACACCTTGCCCGCGTGTCCGCCGGGGACGCACGCCAGGCGGTCGCAGCGGAAGTACTTGTCGTTCGAGCCTGCTTCGCCGCCAGTGCCAAGGTCGGCCCGCGCGACGCCGGGCGACCACGCGAACGGCGCGACCTGCCCAACGTGACGACGAGGGCCGCGAGGCCGCGTCCAATGGACGCGCCGGGGCGTCGCCCCGAACCGGATCGCACCGACGGCGGGCGCCGACGCCTTCGCCTGCGCAATCGCCGTTCTTCGGTACCTTCATGCGTCCGACGTATACGTCGCTCGGGTCCTCGTTCATCGTTCCTCGTCGCCATGGCCACCCTATGGGCGGCCGCTCAACAGCCGACCTCGTCGACGGCCTCGAGATGGCATCTTACCACGGCCGGCCCCGGAATCCGCAGGTCCTCGACCCTACGAAATGGCCTTCCGGGAAAGGAGTGCGGGCGCGTAGAGCGGACGAGGGCGACGACGGCCCCACGGAGGACCGGAGGGAGACGCCGATGCCGTCGCAACCGGACCGCCACATCGGATCTCGCCGACGTCGACGACCATTGCGGCGCGACACGACCTTCGCGCGGACGTCGGCAACCAGGGAGCGGGCGTAGGGGGGCGCAGAAGTGGCTCCGCTCCTTCAGCGGCAGCACCGCCCCATCCGATCAATACAGATAGACGACACCGCTGTTGACCGCCGATCCGTCGGCGGGATCGTCGATCGTCGAACTATCCTCGAAGACGGCGCCGACGGCCAACGTCTCGCCATCTCCGGAAAGGGCGACGGCTGTCCCGAACTCGTCGCCCGCATCCGTGTTGGAGGCCTTGACGTAGGCCTGCTCGGTCCATGTCGCGCCCGCACGGGTGAACACGTAGACGGCGCCGGCCCAGAGCGCCGCGGCCATCCGCCTACGACCGCTCGGGAGGGGCACCAACCCGAGGTCGACGTGCACGAATGTTGGTTCGAATCGGGGCGCTTCTCCCGACTTCGACCAAGCTCGGAAAGGAGTATCCCGAGGCCCGAAAGCGCTTCGGATTTGTTCGCCGTGCTGGCCCGATGACGGCCGACCTCCCGGCTCCGGGCTGGCCCCGCGGTCATTCATCGCAGCCCCCCCGGGATGGGTCGCCCTCTTGGCGTGCGCGGGATCGCTGGCATCGTCCCGGAGCCGGCCCGGCGGCCGAGGTGCCCGGCCGCGATCCAAGGTGGATCGCGTTGGCCGGTCCCCATGGCGACACAACATGGAAGTTGTGGTGGTTGGCCACGGCCGGGCCCATCGTTCCGCGCACCATGGTTCGGTACGAACGACGAACTACGCGCCCGACGTTCGGTGGGCCGTTGGTACGCGTCGTGTGGGGCGTACTCGGCTTCGCCGCCACGGGATGCACCGCGAAGCTCGAGGGCACCGCCACGGTGGACGCCGAATCGGGCGCCGAGGTGCGCGTCGAGGCCAAAACGGACTCCGGCGGCGAGGTGAAGTTCCGGCTCGAAGACGACCAACTCCGCTACGAAGGCCCCGGTGAGGTGCACTTCGCGACGAATTCGGCCCAGCTCGTGGGGGACGACACCTTCGCGATCCTCGACGAGTTGGCCGCATTCCTCCTCGAGTATCCCGAAGTGGAGATCCGGATCGAAGGCCACACCGACAGCCGCGGCTCCGAAGCCTACAACCGCGACCTCTCCCTCCAGCGCGCGGCGGCGGTGGCCGACTACCTGGCCCAAAAAGGCGTCGACCGCAAGCGTCTCGTCTTCGAGGGGCACGGCGAATCGCGCCCGAAGGTGCCCGAGCCCGAGGCGTGCCGTGATCGCTCCGAATCCACCGCACCGGCGTGGTGTGAAACCGACGTCTGGTCGAAGAACCGCCGCACGGAGTTCCACGTCACGGCCGGCCGCGAAACCCTGGAACTGAAACTCCAGGCCTCGACCGATACGCCGGACGGCGGCCCCGAGGAAGGCTGGAACCCCGGCGCGTACGTCTATGCCGCCCCGATCTTCTTCACCGTCCCCGTCGCGGACCCATCGGCTTCCCGCTACCGCCTGCTCTCCTACCAGTGGGGGCTCGGTGCCGGGTATCTCTTCGCTCCGGCCGGCGCGTTCCGGTTGGGCCTCGGCGTCGGCCTCGAGCACGCTCCGATGCGTGTCCGGACGGAGGGGCGCTGCCGCGATCCCCTGACGGGCGGCCTTTCGCCGCGCTGCGAGGGGATGCACGAGGTCCGTGCAGGGCTCGAACTGCGCCTCGGCGGCGCCGGTAAGCGCGCCTTCGGATACGGCCTGCTCGGCCCCGCGCTCGCCGTCGGCCGCACCGATACGGGTACCTGGTACGGATTTTCGTGGACCATTGGAGCGGGGATCTGGGGCCGGGTGTGGCGCGGCCTCTTCCTCGGCGCCGAGGCCGGCTTCGACCTCATGACCTTCGGCGACATGAACGACGGCATCTACGACGGTTTCATGGCCAACTTCGACCTCAAGGGCGTCGTCGGCTGGCACTTCGGCTGGAAAAGCCGTTCACGGTAGACCGAACCGCTCCTCCCATCGCCTCGCCCCCCGAGCGACGCCCGGCACGCCTCACGGCACCATGGAGACCGCGTGCCCCCTCGATGTCGCGCCCCCGCCTTCGGACGATGCCGTTTCGCGTCGTCACGGGTCCGGCGCAGCCTCGAGCAGGCCGGGAC
>RFGU01000180.1 GCA_003696955.1 Deltaproteobacteria bacterium
GCGCCCCGGCGGTGGCAATCGCGCTCTGGCGGCGGGGGGCGTTCCGTGAAATGATGGTGGCCGGATGACCGCGTACCGACACCTCGCTCGAAGTCTCGGAGGCCTCTGGGCGGCGGTGGGGCTCGCTGCGTGCCAGAACCCCGACGTCACCACCCGAACCTACTTCGAACAGCGCATCGCGCCTATATTGGACGAAAATTGCGTGCGCGGCACGGCCGACAATCTGTGTCACGCCGAGTCCACCGAGATGCCGGGCACGGCCCTCGGCAACCTCGACCTGTCGTCGTTCGAGGCGATTCACAAGCGCGGCGAGTTGTTGCGCAGCTACGGGAGCTATCCGGAGCCCGTGCTCCTGATGAAGGCCGTGCACCCCGAGGAGGTGTCGATTCCCTATGCGGGCGAGCCCCATCCGAGCGAGATCTTTCATGCCGGTGGGGCCTTGTTGTCGCGCAACTCGGAGGCCTTTACGGAACTCGAGTTGTGGCTGAAGAACGGTGCCACGGAGGACGGCGTGCCCCCGGCGGCCGAGGTGCCCTTGGCGACCGGGCCGTGCAGCACCGCGCTTCGCCCTGCGGTGACCGCCTTCGTCGATCAGGCGACGGGGCCGAGCTTCGATCGCTACGTGCAGGAGATCGAGCCCATCTTCGCCGAGCGGTGCGCGGCGGGGACGTGCCACGGAAGTCCCCAGAGCGACTTCTACCTTACGTGCGGTACCGACCAGGAACAGCTCGCACACAACTACGTCGTGGCGCGTAGTTTCGTAGCGGCCGAGGCCGACCGCAGCGAGTTGCTCTTGCGTCCCCTTTCCCCGACGGCCGGCGGGGTCCCGCATACCGGGGGGGTCGTCTGGACCTCGTCGAGCGACCCCGAATTCGATGCCATTCGGCAATGGGCCGCCGAGGCCGGGCCGTTGGAGATCCCGGACGAGTCGCCGGAGTTCGCCTATTTCCGGGATCGGGTGATGCCGGTGCTCCTCGCACGGGGCTGTGCGATGCCCCAGTGCCACAGCCCCGAGGGCTTCAACGACTTCCGCCTGCGCGCCGGTGCGCGGGGCTTCTTCAGTCCGCTGGCCTTGTTGCGAAACTACGAGGCAACGTTGGACGAGTTCGTCAGCCTCGACGCGAAGGATCCCAACGAGAGCCGGATCCTCAAGAAGAACATCGCCTTCGAGCGAGGGCGGATCCGTCACCGTGCCGGGCCGGTGCTCCTGGCCCTCGACGGCTCGGACGACGGCGGCAACCCGGACGTGTGCCCCGAGGGGGTGGACGAGCAACCGTCCTCCTACTGTACCGTCGTCGAGTGGATCCGGCGGGAACGCGCGGCAGCCGTGGCCGAGGGCCGCGTCGATGCCCTCGACCCGGGCGATACGGTCCCCATCTTCTACGTGGACCGGCCCGCGAACCCGGACCGCGTCCTCGACTTCGCGACCTATCGTGGCGACGCACACCTCATGCGGGTGGACGCCACCGTCGGTCCGGGGGGGCGGCTCGAGGCCTTCTCGGCCCCGGTCGAGGTGGACCTGTCGGCGTGCACCACCGCGACGGACGTGGACGTCCGGCGCCCCGAGGTGTCCTACGACGGCACGCGGCTGGTCTTCGCCCTGCGTGCCGGGGCCTCGGACGGGCTCGACATCTACACCGCGAACCTCGACGGTTCGGACTGCGTGCAGCTGACCACGGACGGCGGCCAGACGGACTCCGGCGTTCCGATCCACAACTTCGATCCCGTCTTCGTCCCGCCCGATCCGGAACGTGCGCCCCAAGGGGCCATCGTGTTCGCGTCCACGCGTCCCGGCAAGGCGGGGTTCGCCCACGTCTCGCCTCGATGGAAGCTGCCGGCCTCGAACCTCTGGCGCATGGCGCCCGACGGCACGGGGCTCGAGCAGATGACGTTCCTGAACGGTTCGGAACTCTTCCCCGCGGTGATGCAGAACGGCCAGATCACCATGACCACCGAGAAGGCCACCCAAACCTTCTACCAACTGTCGGGTCGGCGCATCAATTGGGATCTGACCGACTACCACCCGCTGCTCGCCCAGCGATCCGAGACCATCGGATTCGAGCAGGCCACCTTCATCCGCGAGAGCCTGGATCGGAACTTCCTGCTCATCGCCTCCGACGACGAGGCATGGTTTTCGGGTGGCTCCCTCGTCAGCTTCAACCGCAGCATCGGGCCGTTCGAGGAGTATCGCGTGGGCGAGCCGGGATACGTCCCCGCCGTCGAACACCTCGATCCCGCGGCCGCGCGCGCGGGCCGGGACCGAGCGAATGGTGCGTATCGATCGCCGTATCCGGCCCCGGACGGGTCGATCCTCGTAAGCTACGCCGCCGGCGATCTCGATCTGCGCGATCCCAACGCGCCGGTGGACTACGACCTCGTCGTCTTCGACCCGGTGACGCAAACGCGGACGATCGTGGCCGGCGGTCAGGACGGTCGGTTCCAGGTGGACGGCATCGTGGCCTACCGGCGGGCGAATCGGCACCTGTTCGAGAACCGGCCGGCGCTCGTCTTCGGGGGGCGCTACCTGCCGGACCTTGCCGCCGCCTCCCGAGCCCGCGCCCACTTCCCGGATCTTCCCATGCTCGCGACCCTGCTCACCTCCCAGAACCGCGGTGGTCGGGACCTGGACACCATGGATCAGGGGGATACCCTGGCCGTGTACGTCGCGGAGCCGCCCCCGCCGGGGACGGCCGGGGAGGGGACCTACCAGTCGTGGACACTCCTGGGCACCGAGCCCCTCGCGGAGGACGGATCGGCCTTCGTGGAGGTTCCGGCGGGGGTGCCCGTCGTGCTCGAGCTGCGCCGGGGGGATACGCCGGTGTTGACGATGACGGAGGAACACCAGTTCGGCCCGGGGGAGTCGACGAGTCTGGCCGTCGATCGGGACCTCTTCGATGGCGTCTGCGGCGGGTGCCACGGCTCCATCGAGGGCCCCGAACTCGACGTCGTGGTCAATCCCGATGCCCTGACGGCTGCGACGGTGAGCCTTTCGCGACCGGACCCGTCGGCCCAACCTGCGAGTCTCGGCAACTGAGCCGGCGCCCGGGTCGGCGTCGGTGGGCGCAACTTGCGCGGCGTCTTTTCGCAGCGCAGTCGGCGTGTTAGCGTGCCGGCGACCTTCCCTGGAGACAGCCATGTCGCGTGCTTCGACCTTCATCGCCTCGCTCCCCCTGGCCCTGGCCTTCGTCCTCGCTCCGGCCTGCAAGAAGAATGCGGACGACTCGAACGAGCCCGAGGCGGGCGCGAATCTGCTCGGTCCCTCCGTGGCGTCGGCCGACGACGAAGACGACCTCGGCGGGTCCGGCGAGTGGTCGAGCAGCGACGAGGACGACCTCGGCCTCGGCGAAGACGCCGAGGGCGGCATGGAGGAGGGCCCCGAGGAGGCCGCCGACCTGCCCAAGCTCCCCCCGAAGGCCAAGCCGGTCAAGAAGTGCCGCGGGCGGGGCAAGAAGCGCACGTGCAAGATGGTCGACCCCAAGCCCAAGGTGAGCGCCGCCTACGGCGTGCGCACCCTGATGGGGCCCTTCCGCTGGGGCATGAGCCCCCAGGAGGTGCTCAAGGTGCTCGCCCGGGACATCGAGAAGGAGTACGAGAAGCGCCAGCAGGCGGCCAAGAGTCCGCTCGAGCAGGACCGCAATCGCGCCTGGCGGGAGGAGCAGCTCAAGGCGCTCAAGGCCAATCACGTCAAGTTCACGTCGGCCTCGCGCCATCGCTGGGGGGTGAGCCTCATCCAGTACGAATACGAGGACGACGCCGACGAGGAGATGATCTGGGTCCGGGCCAACCCCACGCTGAAGAAGTTCTACTTCTTCAAGGACGGGGAGCTTTGGAAGATCTTCTACGCGTACTCCCTCGACACGTGGCCCGGAAAGTCGTTCGCCGAGATCGTCGAGGAGAAGTTCAAGCGATGGTTCGGCCCGAGCCCCAAGGAGAAGGTGAAGACCGATCCCGAAACCGGCAACGTCGTCCTACGCTACCTCGAGTGGGAGGCCATGGGCGGCGAGAAGGTGCGGGCCTTCGACATGAGCGAGGTCCACGGCGTCATCGCGTTGGTGGTGGTCGACGGCAAGACCGAGGCCCGGATCGGCGAGCGCCTGCCCAACACCGGGCGCAAGGAGGAACTCGACGAGAGCCTCCAGGACGTCGTCGGCGGATCGGACGTCTGCTACGACAAGAGCGGCAACATCGTCGAGTGCGCCGGGAGCGACTCGGAGTAGTCGCGGGACCCCCGGAATGCAAGCCATGGCGGCCGGGCCATGGCTCGGCGGATGGCTACGGGGTTGCGTCGGTGCGAAAGTACAGCGTCGCCGTTCGCTGCCCGGGAAGTGGCGGTGCGCCGGTGCGTTCGTCGACCACCCTGCGGACGATGCCGGGGGGCGTGGTGCGGGGCAGGGGACCGTGGGGCACGCCGGCCACCACGGGCTTCATGTACTCGGTCCAAAGCGGCGTGGCCGTCGTGTAGCTTGCGTCCTCGTCGCCGAGGCTGCGTTCGTAGCGGTCGTCCCCCATCCACGCGATGGTGACGTAGCGTGACGTGAAGCCGGCGAACCATGTGTCGGTGGTGAACGCGTTCTTGGAGGCCGTGCCCGACTTCCCGCCGGCCGGGACGCCGATCCGCTGGGCACGCATCCCAATTCCGTGGCGCACCACGTCGACCATCATCTGGGTGATGAGGAAGGCCGTCCTCGGATCGACCACCTGCTCGGGCGGGGTTCGTGCCGTTTCGATGGCGCGCCGCAGCCGATCGGCCAGGGACATGTGGGGATCGTCGAAGGCGCGTGCGTCCAGGCGCGTGCGTCCAGTCTTGTCCACGACGCGGCGCACGTAGACGGGGTCGATCCACGTCCCGCCGCGCGCGAAGATGGCGAACGCTCGGGCGAGTTCCTCCATGCGGACGCACGAGGCCCCCAGGCTGAGGGCCTTGTCGGCGATGAGGGGGCTTTCGATGCCCAGCCGCCGGGCGAACGCCACCACGGCATCCGCCCCGAGGCGCTGGAAGAGCCGGATGGACGGCAGGTTCAGGCTGTGGATGAAGGCGTTGCGCAGCAGCACCTCGCCTTCCAGGGTCCCGTGGATGTTCTCGGGGTTCCACGCTTCGCCGGGCTCGGGTTCGTAGGGCTTGTCCTCGAGGATCGAGGCCATGTTCCAGCGCCCCGTATCGAGGGCCAGGGCGTAGTAGATGGCCTTGAACACGCTTCCGGGCTGGCGGCAGGCCTTGGTCGTGCGGTCGAACTGGCTGCGGTCGAAGTCGTGGCCGCCTTGCAGCGCGAACACGTAGCCCGAGTCGAGTGCCATGGAGTAGATGGCGGCTTCGACCCGGGGCGTCTGGCCGAGGGCGACGATGGGGAGGTCCGCCGGATCCCGGGAGCGCCGATCCCCCTGCGGGCGGGGCCGCACCCACACCACGTCGCCGGGTTCGAGGGCGTCCCGAAGGTCCGAGATCCGGCGATCGTTCTGGCCACTGTCGGGGTCGTAGGGGGCCGCCCAGCTTGCGTGGCGCAAGGGCAGGTGGGCGCGATGGGGCCCGCATGCCACCGTGGCACCGTACCGATCGACGGACTCGACGAGGACAAGGATCCAGCGGCCCGCGGACGTGAAGGGGGCTCGGTAGTGGGCGGCGCAACGCTCGGCGAAGCGGCGGCGAATCTCGTCGGTGGCCAGGTGCGCCTCCGGGCCGCGGAACCCCTGGCGCCGGTCGAGTTTGCGCACGGCGGCATCGACGGCCGCGCGCGCCTCGGCCTGGGCAAAGGGATCGAGGGGCGTTTCGACCCGCAGGCCATCTTCGAGGATCGTCCGTTCCCCGAAGCGCTCCGCGAGGCGTTGGCGCACCGTCTCGGCGAAGAAGGGCGCCCGCTTGCGAAAGACGTCCGGAGGCTCGGCCAGCACGATGGGGGCGGCCTTCGCCGCGTCCCGTACGGCGCCGTCGATGAATCCTGCCTCGAACATGGCGTCGAGCACCGTGTTGCGCCGGGCGCGGGCGCGCTCGGGATGCCGTCTCGGGTTGTAGGCCGAAGGCGCCCGCGCCAACCCGGCGAGCAGGGCCATCTCCCCGAGATCGAGGTCGTCGAGACGCTTGCCGAAGTAACGGCTCGCGGCAGCCGCCACGCCGTAGGCCCCGTCGCCGAGGAAGATCTTGTTGAGGTAGATCTCGAGGATGCGCTCCTTGTCAAGGGTGTTCTCGAGGCGGACCGCGAAGATGGCCTCACGGATCTTGCGATCGATGGTCTGCTCGGTACCCACCAGGCTCTTGGCGACCTGTTGCGTGATCGTGCTGCCCCCTTGGACCACGCCGCCGGAGCGAAGGTTCGCCACCACGGCACGTGCAAGGCCCCGGTAGTCGATACCCCCGTGTTCGAAGAAGCGGCGATCTTCGATGGCGACGAAGGCCTCGGCCAGGCGAGGCGGGATTTCGTCGATGGGCGCGAAGGCCCGGTGCTCACGCGCCAACTCGGCGAGCAGCGTGCCGTCGGCGGCGAGGATCCGGGAGATCCCCGGCGCGCGCGCCCGATACTCGATCACCTCGTCGAGGGGAGGAAGGGTCCGGGCGTAGTACCGATAGACGGCGACACCCGCGGCGGCCCCTGCCACGACGAGGGCGAACCCCGTGACCGTGAGATAGCGAAAGAGCCAGCCCAGCAGGCCAGCCCTTCGCGGATTGAGCACCCACAGGACGCGGCGGCTATGCGCCGCCCCCGGGGTCCGGTTGGGCGTCGTCGCCATCGACCGTGGGGCTGTCGGCGTAGTTCTTGAGGGCCGTAAGGGCGATCTTCTCGGCCTTGTTCATGTTCTCGAGGCGCGCCTCGATGCGATTGACCAAGGATTGGAACACCACCTGCGCGTGCTTGTTGGGCTCCATGCCGACGGCGTAGTTGAAGATCTGCCCGTCCGGCACGATGGGCACCACCTGCTTGTCGCCGAGCCCACGGGGCACGGGAACCGGCTCGGCGCCGATGGACTCACGCACGAGGTAGCCCACCGCCTTGGCGGCTTCGCGGCCCTCGCAGGGCTTCTTGGTTTCGAGATCGCACAACGGTTGCACCAGTTCGACCAGCTTGGCGCCCTTTTCGTTGGCGAACACGCCGAACATGGCCGGCCCGCCCGACTTGACCGCATCACCGTAGGTCTCGAGAAATCCGGCCAGGTACATGAGGTCGCTCTTGAGACCATTGGCCTCCTCGTAGAGGTCGAAGACCTTCTTGACACCCGTGGGGTGGACCGCGGCGAGCTGCCACCCGAAGAGGGCGTCCACCTTGGGGTGCTTTTCGAAGGTCTCGCTCAACAGGGCCCGGATCTCCTCGACGGCCTTCTTGGGATCCTGCTGGGCGAGGGCCTTGATGTCCTTGATCTTGAGGGCCACCGCCTTGCGGGCGTCCGCCACCTGTTGCACCTCGGCGAGCATCTCGGCGCCCTTCTTGCGGCCGACCTCGACGAGTTCCTTCTTGCTCGAGATCTGGTGCAGGAGATAGCCGACCATGGCGCCGAAGCCGATGCCCGCGACCGCGACCACCGCCATCAGTCCTCGGTTGCTCTTGGTGGCGATGTCCCCGCCCACGTCGATGAGGCCAGCATTGGGATCGAAGGCCGCGCCACCCCCGAAGGGCTCGTCGGGCGCCTCGGCGGCCGCCGGGGGAGGGGCGGGCTCGGCCACCTGTCCGGGCGGTGGCACGTCGGCGACCTGCCCGGGGGGCGGAACGTCCGGGGCCTGCTCGGCGGCGGGTTCGGCCACCTGTCCGGGTGGGGGGACGTCGGCGGCGGGAGCCTCCTCGGCCGGCGGCGCGGATGCTCCGGGTGGGGGGACGTCCGGCGCAGCCTTGCCCGCCTTCTTCGCGAGCCGGGCCTTGAGGGCAGCGAGGTCGGTTCCTGGTTTCTTCTTGGTGCTCAAGGCGATCGTTCCTCGGCGTGGGAGACGTTTGGCGCGGGCGGACGCACGGCGAGGGTACGCCGCCGGCGAAACGATAGATACAATCGTGGGCGGGTGTCAATGGGCCGGCGGGCCGATTCGCCGCGCTGCGCCGCGATTCGTGCCCGTTGGCCGCGTTCTCGTCGTGGGTCGTTCGGGCTGCCGGTGGCGGTCGCGGACCGGAGCGGGAGGAAACGGCGTTCGCCGTCGGCCGGTCACCTCGGTCGGCCCGGCACCGGGAGGGTGCGAAAGCGGGTGGCCAGGATGCCGGGGCGTGGATCGACCAGGGGAGCGCCGGTGACCTTCACGACCCGCTCGTCACGGAGGATCACCTCCGCGTCGAAGGCGCCCTCGACGTTCCCTTGGGCCAATTGGCGCAGGTCCTCGAAGATCCTCGGGGCGATGGCGAGCACGGATACCACGTCGAGCAGGGTTCCTCGATGGCGGGACGCCGCGGCGAGCAACGCGGCGTTCCGTGTTCCGGGGGGTTGGCGGTCGAGTTCGAGCAGTCCGAGCAGCCAACCTCCGGGGCGCCGGGCCACGATACGTACCGGGAGATGGACCCGCCGTCCGCCGAGCCGAGCGGCGGCCACGGCGAGCAGTCCCCATGGCGTCGAGGCAGGTGAACGGACGGTATCGTCGGAGATCGGGCGCGGACCCGAGCGGCGGTCGAGGCCCCACAGATCCCGATCCTGCGCCCGCAGGCACCGGGTGGGATCGAAGGTCTGCGCCCGCTTGCGGTCCGGCGGCGGCGGTGCGCGCCAGTAGGAACGAATCGCCGGGGAGGGGACGGGTCGTGGGGCCATGGGCCCATGGGACGACCGTTTTGCGATTGCGCCAAGAAATCCGCGGGAATCGGCCGACGCTGGTAGCGTCGAGCACGATGCTCCGACCGTCCCCGACCGTCCGAACAGGTCTCGATCGCATCGCCGACGGTGACGTCGCCGGGTTGCACGGGCGCGCCGTGGGGCTCCTCGCCCACCCGGCCTCGGTCACCCGCAAGCTGCGCCACGCCCGCGACGTGCTCCGCGACGCGGGGGCCCGGATCGTTGCCCTCTTCGGGCCCGAGCACGGCATCGACGCCACCGCCCAGGACATGGTCGCCGTCGGCGATGTCGCCACGTCCGACGTGCCGGTCTACAGCCTCTACGGCGACGATCCGAAGAGCCTCTCCCCGACGGAGGAGATGCTCGAAGGGGTCGAGGTATTGGTGTGTGATCTCGCGGACGTAGGTGCCAGGTACTACACCTATGCATGGACCTGTCTGCTCGCCGCCGAGGTGGCCTTGGGGGCCGGGCGGGAGGTTTGGATCCTGGATCGTCCGAACCCCCTCGGCGGGGCCGACGAGACGGTGGAGGGGGGGCGCATCGAGCCGGGGTACGAGAGCTTCGTCGGTCTGCACGACGTGGCGGTGCGCCACGGCATGACCGTCGGGGAACTCGTCGCCATGGCCCTCGCCGAACGGGGCCGCGTGGATCCGGCGGGACTTTCGGTCGTGGCCTGCGAGGGGTGGCACCGGCGGATGACGTTTCCGCAGACCGGCGTCCCGTGGGTCATGCCGTCGCCCAACATGCCGACCTTCGACACCGCAACGGTCTACCCCGGCCAGTGCCTGCTCGAAGGGACGAACGTTTCGGAGGGCCGCGGGACCACGCGCCCCTTCGAGATCTTCGGCGCCCCGTTCCTCGACGGGGCACGGCTCCTCGAACGGCTCGATCCGGCCGACTTCCCCGGCCTGGGCCTGCGGCCGGTGGCGTTCGAGCCCACGTTCCAGAAGCACGCGGGACGCCGGTGCGGCGGGCTGCAGCTGCACGTCCTCGACCCCGTGCGGGTTCGCAGCCTACGCTCGTCCATCGCCCTGCTGCGGGCGATCCGCGAGCTTGCGGGCGCTTCGTTCGCGTGGCGGACCGAGCCCTACGAGTTCGTCGAGGACCGCCTGGCCATCGACCTGTTGGCCGGGGGACCGTGGCTGCGCGAAGGGCTCGAGGCGGGGGCGTCCGTGGTGGACCTCGTCGCCGCGATGGAGCCGGCCCGCAGGGCCTTCGTGGAGCGAAGGAGGCCCTTCCTGCGATACTCGGACGCACCGTGACCTCGCGCCCCCCGGTCCATGCCGTCTTCGGCGGCACCTTCGACCCGCCCCACCTCGGGCACGTGGCGATCCCGCCATACCTGGTGAGCCGGGGCCTCGCGGACTGGGTGTGGGTCGTACCCGTCTTCCGACACACGTGGCACAAGCCGGCGCGGTCGTTCGCGGTGCGCCACGCCTGGACGAAGATGGCGTTTCGCCCCCTGTCGTCGTTGTGCGGGGTCTTGGACGTCGAGGCGGAGCTTGCGGCCCGGGGCGGACGCGGGACCTCGTGGGAACTCCTCGAGGCCCTGGCCGCGCGTCTGCCGGGAGTGCGCCTGCGGCTCGTCGTGGGATCGGACCTCGCGACCGCCGAAGCCCGCGCCCGCTATCACCGCTGGGACGACATCGAGGCGCGTTTCGACCCCATCGTCGTCCCCCGGAGCGGGGAAGGGGAGACCGGCCCGATCCCAGGGATCTCCAGCACGCGGATCCGGCACGCCCTGGCGCGGGGCGACTTCGAGACGGTGGCGAGGTGGGTGCCGCGGCCCGTCTACGACCACCTGCGCCGGTCGAGGCACGATTGGATCCTGCTCGTGGGACGCGGGCACGTCGGTACCCACGTCGAGCCGTGGCTCGTCGAACGGGGCTTCGGCGTCAAGGTGCTTCGGGCCCGTGCATGGGGCGACTACGGAACGGTCGCGCGCACGGCGGCCCGCCATCCCCCGGCGGGGGTCTACGTCACGGTCGCCGACCGGGCCCTGCCCGAGGTGGCCCGGAGGCTCGCGGAGGCCTTCGAGGCGGCCGGCGTGTCCCGGCAGGTTCCGGTGCTCCACGCCGCCGGAGCCCTTCGCGCTCGGTCCGATGGTGCCCTCGGTGCCGTCGCCGAGCGGGGACATCCGGTCGGGACGCTGCATCCGATCTGCAGCCTGCGAAGGGAGCGGCCCTGGGGGGACGAGGTCGCCGGGGCGTCGTTCGGCGTCGAAGGAGATCCGAAGGCGCGGTCCTTGGCCGAGTCCCTGGTCCCTGCCGAGCGTCGGGTCGATCTCGATGGGCTCGATGATCGTGCCCGCCGCGCCTACCACGCGGCCTGCGCCCTCGTGGCCAATCACCTGGCGGTGTTGCGGGCCGACGCCGTCGCAGCAGCGGCACCCTCGATCCAGGGGCGGCTCGCGTGCGCCATGACGCCCCTCCTTCGCAGCAGCGTGGCCAACCTCGCCGCCCTCGGACGAGCCGGGGTCACCGGACCCCTGGTGCGGGGGGACCGGGACGCGGTGACCGCCCACCTGGCCGCCCTCGACGGACCGGCGCGGGATCTCTACCGCATGCTCTCCGATCGCCTCGCCGCCCTCCTCGAAGATCCGCAGGCCGCGAGCCGCCTCCCGACCGATCTCGCCTGCACCACCGAAGATACCCACGCCCACCACCCATGAATCTCGAAACCTACGAGCCGTTCGTCTCCCTGGCCGTGGCCGCGGCCATCGGACTCGTCGTGGGCCTCGAACGCGAGCGGCCGGTGGCGGAGGAGAGCGGCAAGCCGCGGCGTCATGCCGCCGGAGCGCGAACGTTCACCCTGGCCGCCCTGGTGGGTGGCACGGCGGCGTGGCTTGCGGGCGTCTACGGCACGTGGATCGTCGTGGCGGCCGTGTTTGCCGTTGGCGCCCTGGCGGCGGCCAGTCACCTGTCCGAGGCGCGCCGTTCGGAGGCCCACGGCATCACCACCGAGGTCGCCCTGGTGGCCACCTGCCTCGTCGGTGTGTGGACGTGCAGCGAGGGCCTTGCGTTGCCCCATGCCACGCGGCTCGTCTCGGCGGCGGCCCTCGGCGTCGCGACCACGGCCCTGCTGTCGGCCAAGCCCATGTTTCGCCGATTCGCGAGCCGCATCGTGCAGGAGGACGTGGTTGCCACCACCAAGTTCCTCGTGGTCGCGGTCGTGGTGTTGCCCCTGTTGCCGGACCGGAACCTCGGCCCGTTGGACGCCTGGAATCCGCGGCACATCGGCTGGATGGTGGTGCTGGTGGCCGGGATCTCGTTCGTGGGCTACGTCGCCGCTCGACTCTTCGGGCGGCGCGGCCTGTTGTTGACCGGCATCATCGGTGGGCTCGTGTCCTCCACCGCAGTGACCGCCGCCTTCGCGACCCGCGCGCGACACAGCCCTGCTGCGATCCAGGTCCTCGCGGGCGGGGTCGTGGCCGCATGCACCATCATGTTTCCGCGGATCGGCATCGAGGCTGCGGTGGTGGACGTACAACTGGCCGGATCCCTGATTGGCCCCGTCGCCGCCGCCACCCTCGTCGGGGCGGCGGCGACGTTGGCCCTCGTCCGGCGCTCGAAGACGGAGGCGCCCGAGCCTAGCCCCGTCGAACTCGTCAACCCCTTCGAGTTGTCGAGCGCCCTATGGTTCGGCGGCCTCTTCGCCCTCATCGGACTCGCCGTGCGGGCCGCCGACGTCTATCTCGGCGCCGGCGGGCTCTACCTCGCGAGCGCCGTGGCCGGTCTGACCGACGTCGATGCGATCACGCTCAATGCGGCGACCCTCGTCGCCGACGGCGCCACGGATCTCGAGACCGCGCGAACCATGGTCGGGGTCGGCGCGGCGTCCAACACGTGCGTCAAGGTAGGGCTGGCCTTCGTGCTCGGCGGCGCCCGCTTCGGCCGCCGCATCGCCATTGGTACCGGAGCCGCGCTGATCGCCGGTGCCGCGGTGTTGCTCGTGTGGTGAGGGCGGCACTTCGCCCACCTTGGCGAGGCGATCCTGGGACCACAGGAAGTCTTCGATCCGGGCCACGAGGGATCTGGTCGAGCGGCGGTCCGTCGCCTGGACGAAGCTGGCTTCGGGAAAGCGCGCGGCCAGGGCTTCGGCCAGGTCCGGTGGCACGGTGTCCATCTTGTTGAACACCAGGATCGAGGGCACCGTATCCGCCTCGAGTTCGGCGAGGATCGTGCGCACGGTTTCCATCTGCTGATCGCGATCCGGGTCCCGGGCGTCGACGACGTGGAGCACCAGGTCGGCGTCGCGGATCTCCTCCAAGGTGGCTGCGAAGGCCCGCCGCAGGTCCGGCGGCAGGTTGCGGATGAACCCGACCGTGTCGAGCAGGAGCACGTCGCGATCGCGGGGGAAGCGGACGCGCCGAACCGTGGGATCGAGGGTGGCGAAGAGCTTGTCCTCCGCAAGCACGCTGCTGCCGGTCAGGGTGTTCAGCAAGGTGCTCTTGCCGGCGTTGGTGTAGCCTACGATGGCGACCACGGGGACGTCGTGCCGCGTGCGGTTGCGGCGGCGCTGGGCCCTCCGCCGGGCGATGGTCGCGAGCTTGCGTTCGAGGTCGGCGATGCGCTTGCGGGCCCGCCGGCGGTCGATCTCGAGCTTCGTCTCGCCGGGGCCACGGCCACCGATGCCGCCTGCCAGACGGGACATCATCGTCCCACGCCCGACGAGGAAGGGCATGGAGTGGCGGAGCTGGGCCAGTTCCACCTGCAGCTTGCCCTCGGCCGTGCGCGCATGCTTCGCGAAGATGTCGAGGATCAGCATCGTCCGGTCGATGACCTTGAGATCGGTGGATTCGGCGATGGCCCGGGCTTGGGATGGGGTCAGCTCCGGGTCGCAGACGAGCAGGTCGGCGTCGAGTTCGAGGGCCCGCATGAACGCGGCGCGTAGCCGGCCGCGCCCGAGGAACGTACGCGGGTCGGGATGGGGACGGCGTTGTTCGACCACCTCGACGAGTTCGACGCCAGCGGTTCGGGCGAGGGCCTCGAGTTCGGCCCTTCGGGCCTCGGCCGCAGGCCCCCCGCCGTGCACGAAGAGCGCCACGGCCCGGGTGGCCCCCCCTTCGGCGGTCGTCCGGGCGGCAGCGGCCGCGAGTTCGTCGTCGAGTCGCCCGAGGAAGGGGCCGAGGGGCGCGGGTTGGTCCGCCCAACGTGCGGCTTCGGCCGGGTCGAGGGTGCCCGTCGCCAGGCGTTCGAGCACCGAGATCGGGATCCGGCGCAGGGTGCGGACCGCCACCGCGCCGTCGCGGCCGGGGGCCAGGTGGGCGATGCGGGCCTGGGGGCCGGCCGGACTGTCGGAGAGCACGGCGAGCAGATCGAAGCGCAGCTTGAGCAGGTCCGCCCGATCTTCATCCGAAATCGGCGCATCGGCCAGTTGGGTGGCCACCAGGCGCACGCCGCGTAGCCGGCCGTGGGTTCCACGCACGCGCTTGAACTCGGGCAGATCGAACGCATGGGCCGATCCGAGGATCACACCTTGGATCCGACCGCGACGGTCGACGTAGAGCCCGATGCGGCGGTTCAGGATGCGACCGAGGTCGAGCAGATCCCGCGCGAGGGCCGGTCCCACCACCAGATCGGGCGGGATCGTGCGGTCCCCGAGCTTGGCGAGGGCCCTGGCCTGGCTGGGCTTGAGGGCCGAGGTGTCCCCGTGGACGCGGGTCACGGTGGCGGCCTGTCAGGCACCGCTGCGGTCGAGGGCCGCGAGGGCGACCGAGATGGCCACCTTGGCTTCGTGCTCGGCGCGCTCGAGGTTCTCGATGCGGCCCGAGGCCTGCTCGAGCTGCGCCGTTAGATCGGCGATGCGCGCCTCGAGTTCGGCGATTTTCGCCTCGTGCTCCTGGCGCGCCGTCCGTTCCCGTTCGAGCTGTCCGCCGAGATCGGTGGTTTCGGCCTGGAGCCGCTGGACCTCGCCCTGCAGCTCGCTGCGCTCGCCTTCGAGTTCGTTCACCCGCGCCTCGAGATCGGTTGCACGTGCGGTGGCCGATTCGATCTCACCCCGAAGACGCTCGGTTTCGGCCCGGTGCTGGCTCTCCTCGAACTCGAGTTCCCGTTGATGCTCGGCCGCCTGGGCGGCGAGGGCGTCGCGCTTTTCCGCCTCGGCGGCCTCCTTGGCCTGGGCGAGGGCCTCCTCGCTCGCTCGACGCGTGTTCGCGAGTTCCTCCTCGAGCTTGGCGACGGCGTCGGCGAGTTCGGCGTTCTTGCGGCCGAGTTCCTCGACGCTCTCGGAAGCCTCCTCGAAGCGCTGTTCGGTGAACGCGAGCTGGCTGCGCAGGTCGGCCAGTTCCTTCTGCGTCTGCTCGAGCTGCTCGGCGAGTGAGCGGGCGGAAGTCTCCGCCTCGGCAGCCCGGGCATTGGCCGCTTCGACCTCGCGTGCGGCGGCCGTTCGGGCTTCGTCGAGTTCGGCCTCGAGTTCACGGACCTTCTTCGACAACCCCTCGATGCGCGCCTTGTGTCCCTCTTCGCGCTTGAGGATCGTGGCCTTGTCCCGTGTGGCGGCCTCGGCCTGTTCCTGGGCCGTGATGAGTTGCTCCTGGGCCTCGAGCAGTTGGGCCTCGAGGTCGGCGAGTTGCTGTTGGAGTTCCCGTTGCTTGTGGCGTGCATCGAGGACGGCGCGTTGTTGCGCCTCGATCTCCTCCTTGAGCCCGAGGATCTCGCGATTCTTGGCGTTGAGTTGGGCCTTGAGTCGCAGGGCCTCGCGCTGGGCCGCAAACTCCCCCGACGATGCGGCGCTCGGTGCCCCCTCGTCGTCGAGCGTTGCGCCGGATGCGGCTGCGGTATCGGGAGCTTGCGCCGGCGCCTCGTCCGCAGGCTCGTCCGCGGGGGCGGCTTCGTCGGGCGCTTCGGCGGCCTCCTCGACCGCCTCGTAGGAGGTCTCGGCTTCGATGGCTTCGGCCGCGACCTCGTAGGCGGCTTCCTGGCGGGCGCCCTCGGTCGCGGCGGCTTCACCCCCATCGGTCGAAGACGCTGCATCTTCCTCCACCGGCTCGGCGACGCCTGCCTCGCTCTCGGGTTCGCCGGCGGCGGGGGCCTCTGCCTCTGCCGGGGCCTCGTCGACGATGGGCGTCTCTGCCTCCGCCGGGGCCTCGTCGACGATGGCCGCCTCGAACTCCTCCTCGAGTTCCTCCTCGATGAGCGCTGCGACGTCCACGAGCTCGTCGTCGCTCGATCCGCCTTCCTCGTCCGCCGCCTCCATCGGCGCCTCGACCGCCTCGGACTCGGCGGCGTCCGAGACCTCGTCCGAGGTCTCGATCTCGATGGACATGTCCTCGAACTCCACGTCGAGGAGCTCGTCGTCCGTCGCCCCTTCCTCGCTTCCCGCGGAGGTCTCGGCCTCGCTCGGGGACGCCGGGAGGTTGATGAGGGCACGCACCGCCGCCTCCACCGCTCCCGCGTCGAAGGGCAGCCTCAGGTATTGGTCGGCGTGGGTCTTGAGGTTGCGGTGCTGGTCGAACACGTCGTCGGTGACGTCCGAGGCGTACATGACCAGCGGGATGTACTTGGTCTCGTCGTTGCGCCGCAGCTTGTTGCAGACGGAGAAGCCCGACACGCTCGGAAGCTCGACGCGCAGGAAGATGACGTCCGGCGTCGCCGTGCGCGCGAGGCTCATGGCCTCGGGGGCCTCGTGGGTGCGCTGGAACTCGAACCCGAAGGGAGCGAGGGCCTGTTCGATGGTCGATACCGCCGATTCGTCTGCATCGATGATGAGCGCGGAGAACACGGCGCAAAGGGTATCTTTTCGCGGCCCTTGTGCCTAGTCCCGCCGAGGCGTGCCGACCTTCGTGGCCCACCGGGGTGGAGGTGGCCGTCAGCGCAGCCGAGTAGCGCCCCGTCGGGCTTCCACGGCCGTCGCGAGGCGGTCGGCCACCCGCAAGAGCAGCGCGGTCGTCGGGCCATGTCGCGCACCCGCCTTCGTCCGGGCGAGTTCCTGCGCCTGGGCCTCCGTCGGCGGCTCGGAAAGGGACAGGACGTGCCGGACGCCGTGGGCCACGAACGCCACCCGAGGGTCCGTCTCGTCGCCGTAGACGTCGTACGTCCGGCCCCGATACTTCACCTTCGTACCGCCATCCGTGGGGACGTCGGCCCGCTCCTGTACGTCGCGAACGCGGACGAAACCCGTACCGTCCGGCAACGGGACACGGACCTCGAGGTGGGCGCGGCGGGGGCGTTCGGCCGCGGCCTGCGCCGGATAGGCGTGCGCGGACACCAGTTCGATGCCATCGGCCGGCGGCTGGACGGCGAACCCCACCTCGGGTTCGAGCGCCGCCAAGCGATCGAGCACCTCGGACGGCAACGGGGCTTGGGCCTCGGCTCGTGCCTCGGGCACGGTGGGCGCTGCTGCGGGGACCGCGACCTCGGCGCGCACCTCGTCGGGGCCCGGTTCGGCGACGCCGGGGAAGAGACCCGCCCGAGCGGCCACCAGGATCGCAAGGGCGACGGTCCCGGCCGGCACCATGACGAGGCCACCGCGGAAGAAGGCTGCGAAGCGACGACCGATCCCCGAAAGCAGCCCGTCGTCGCTTCGCTGCGCCTCGTCGAGGGCCGAGCGCACCGCCCGTTCGAGGTGGGCCGGAGCACGGTGGGGAGCGACCCCGGCCAGCAGGGTGCGCACCCACGCCTGCTCTCCGACGACGGCACGGCAGGCCGCACACCGCTCGATGTGTTCGGCCACGCGGGGGATGTCCTCGGATCCGAGTTCGCCGTCGACGTACGGCTGGAGCAGCCCAGCGACGTCCTGGCATGTGGGGGAAGGTGGCAGGTTCGAGTTCATGGTGTGCCTCGTCTACGGTAGTCCGCGAGCTTGACCGGTGCATCGTCGCCGGTGGCGGCGTCCGCTTCGGGGGGCGGCTTGGGGGGAACGACGATCCCGAGTTCCTCGGCTTCTTCGGCCAAGAGGTTGCGCAGCATCTTGCGACCGCGGTGGATCCGCGACATCACCGTACCGATGGGACATTCCATGGCCTCGGCAATCTCGCGGTAGGAGAAGCCCTCGAGGTCCGCAAGGGTGACCGCGAGGCGGTAGTCCTCGGGCAGAAGGTCGAGGGCGGCGAGAATTCGTCGGCGAAGGCGCTCGGCTTCGGCGGCGCGATCCGGAGCGGGCAGCTTGCCCGCGAACGGGTCGTGGTCGACGACCCGTCCTGCGGCGGCCACTGCGTCGCGATTGCGCCGACGCCTTCGCTCGCGGTGATAGCGGTTGATGAACGTGTTGCGCACGATGGTCACGAGCCAGGCGCGCACGCTCGTGCCGGGGCGAAACGACTTCCAGAACCGAAACGCCCGAACACAGGCTTCCTGGACGAGGTCGTCCGCC
>RFGU01000033.1 GCA_003696955.1 Deltaproteobacteria bacterium
ACCTCTTCGACGAAGACGAACTCGATCTCGATCTGTCCGGGCTCTAGACCGAACGCACGTTGCAGCCCGTGCGTGCGGCCGACCCGTCACTCGCCGAAGAAGAATCCGGTGGCGATCCCCACGGAGATCGTATGTGCCATGGGCCGACCTCGGGCGGCGGGGGTCGCCACCGTGTACCCCACGTGGGGGCCGACGAAGAAACCACCTTCCCGGTAGGGGCGATATCGGCGGACGCCGGGAAAGAAGGCGTAGCCGAGATCGAGACCGAAGACCGGGCCGCCGAATCCCGACCGACCGCTGCGGCCATCTTCGCGTACCGCACCGCCGCCCACGCCCACGCTCGCGCGAAGCAGCAGTTGGGCCTTCGGGATCGGTCGGAACGTCCCGTCGAGGAGCACGGCGCCCTGGGCGAGGCGCTGGCGGGCGCCCGGGTTCGCGTAGCCGATCTGTCCCCAGACCCGAAGACCCAGGGCCAACCACGGCAGGACGACTTGGCCCACCGCGAGGCTGCCCGCGGGGCCGAGGAGCGGGTGGGGGGTGGACAGCTCGCGCACCCGTGCGAACCCGAGTCCCGCGTCGAGATCGGCCCGCAGATGCCAGCCCGAAAAGCGCGGGACCGCAGGTGCCGGGCCCGGCGTCGCAGCCGAGGGTGGGGCCGCGCGGGCGGTCGCCGCCGAAAGGACGGGCACGAATGCGACCGCGGCGCAGATGGCGTGGCGCGCGGGATGGACCGGACGCCGCCGGTGGAGAACGGCCGGCACGGGGTGGGAGCATGGAAGACGCATCGGGGCGCGCGCAACCCCAGGACCGGCGAGGGACGTGCTTGCGGGGCGGCCCTCCCCTGACTACCTTGCGCGACCGCACCTCCCATGCGTCCCAAGGTCCGCCGCATCGTCGACATGATCGGTTCGGCCCTCCTCGGTGGAGGCGTCGTGGCGGCCGCATACGAACTCGCTGCCGGGCCGGATGGGCGCGGTGCGCGGCTCGGGGCGGCGCAATCGGTGGAGGAGGAAGGTGCACCGCCGCAGGATCCGTCCGGAGCGGCGGCGCCCGAAGAAGCCCAGCCTCCAGAGGGTGGGGCCGGCGTCGGGACCGGTGGCGACGACCCGGCGGCGGATCTGCCGCCGTGGATGGTACCCGACGAGTCGGGCAGCTACACCGCGTTCCCTCCGATCTTCGGGGATCCGCCCCCCTTCGGAGACGAGGAAGCCGCCGAGTACCCCGGCCACGGGCTCGTCACCAGCATGGCCGTCATCGTGCGTGAGCGGGCCGACGTCGCCTCTCCCATCGCCGGTATCCTGCGCGCGGGTACGCGGGTTCGTGTTCGTCTCGAACCCGCCTTCGGCGGCGGCTGCAAGCGGGGATGGTACGCGATCTTCCCCGGGGGCTGGATCTGCCGGGATGCCGGGCTGGCCGTGGGCAAGACGCCGCCGGACGATGCCGTGTTTCACATCCCCGAGGCCAAGGTGGACGAGCCGTTGCCGTACGACTACTGGCGCGTCAAGGACGTGATGACGCCGTTCTTCCATCGGCTTCCGAGCTATACCGAACAGGATCGGGCGGATGCTGCGGGCCGCGCCTGGTACGAGAAGCACGGCTCGCAGCCCATGCCGACCGACCCGTCCAAGCGCCCCGACGACGTTCCGGCAGTGGTCAAGGAGTACATGAATCCGGGGTATTGGATCACGCGCGCCGGGGAGGAGGTCCACGCCAAGCGACGCTTCCTGAGAACGTTGCGAGGATCGTACGTGCGCAAGTACCAGCTACACCAGCGACCGGCCCCTGACTTTCGCGGCAAGGTGCTGCCGAGGGGCGACGAGCTTCCCATCTACTTCATCCGTCGCGAAGTGAAGCTCGAACGGCGCGAAACCGACGGATCCGACGTGTTGGTCAAGACGGACGAAACCCTCGAGCGCCTGTCCACCCATCCGTTCGTCCGCAAGATCCACATCGGTAACAAGGCCTACTACGAAGACGAAAATGGCGTCTTGCTGCGGGCCTACGCCGTGTCCAAGGCCGAGCGGATCTCGCGCCCGGTGGGCTTGGCTGCGGACGAACGTTGGATCCACGTGGATCTATCGGAGCAGACCCTGGTGGCCTACGAGGGAGACCGCCCCGTCTTCGCGACGCTCGTATCCACCGGGAAGGAACCCGGAATGACCCCGACGGGCGTCTTTCGCGTGCAGACCAAGCACATCGCCACCTCCATGCGGGATCAGCCGGTCGAGGAGGAGGCCTACTCCATCGAGGACGTGCCGTGGACCCAATATTTCCACGCGAACGTTGCGCTGCATGGAGCGTTCTGGCACGCAGGATTCGGTTTGGTACGTAGTCACGGGTGCGTGAATCTCTCACCCTCGGATGCGCGGTGGCTGTTCGGATTCACGCGTCCTTCGCTGGCGCCCGGGTGGCATGCGGTGACGGCGAAGACCCTCTCGGCGGGGGAGGGGACCGTCGTGTACGTGACCGAGTAGCGCGGGCCGCGCCTGGGGCTTTTCCACGCTCGCCTTCGTCGCGTATCATCGTGGCCGCATGAACGTCGAAGAAGGCTGCGTCGTCACCCTCACGTACGACCTGACCACCGAAGACGGTGAGATCGTCGAAAGCTCCGACATCACCGGGCCGATCTCGTTCATCGTGGGGCGGGGGGCCATCATCAAGGGGCTCGACCGGCGCCTCATCGGACTTTCGGTCGGTGACGAGCGGGACTTCGAGTTCCCGCCCGAAGAGGCGTTCGGGCGCGTCGAGGACGCCCCCATCCAGGTGATCCCGACCTCCGAACTTCCGAAGGATGCGTCCTTGCAGAAGGGCATGCGGTTCGAGGCCAAGTTGCCCAACGGGCAGCCGGTCATCTTGCAATTCGAGGAGCAGACCGATCAGGGGGCCAAGATGCGGGTGCTCCATCCCCTGGCCGGACGTACCATCGGCATGTCGATCAAGGTCGAGGCGGTTCGTCCCGCGACCGCTGCCGAGAAGGCATCGGGCCGGGTCCAGACCAAGCCGCCCGCGCCGCCCCCGAGCAGCAAGTAGCGCGGACGTTCGCCCTCGGCGGTCAGAAGGTCACGCCCACGTCGAAGACGAACCGGCCGTTGGGGTCGTCGGTGGGGCGGACGTTGCCCGGCCAGATGCGGTTGGGGACGAGCACGGCGTAGCCGAGGGCCACGGTGACGAGCCGGATGTCGAACTTGACGAGGTTCACCCCGACGCTCCCCCGCAGGTCCCGCGAGATGCGGACGTCCTGCCAGCGTTGCGTCAAGATCCCGAAGTCGAAGAAGAGGGAATGGGCCAACGCGCCCCCGAAGAGATCGCGGACCGAGACGACCTGCAGGGCCAGGGTACCGAGCAGGCGGATGTGACCGCCCACCGCGCGGGGGCGCAACCGGACGAACCCGAAGGCGTCCTCCACCTCCTCGACATCCACCAGCATCGTCTGCGGTTGGATGCCGCGAAGACCCAGGTCCTGGGTGCCGCCCCCGAAGTATCGCCACACCTCCGGGATCGACCGGGTCGCGGCCCCCGGGGCATTCGGCAACGGTATCGCGTGCCCGTACCGCAGGCTGTAGCGGACGTCGAGTCGATCGTCGGTGCGGGGAATGGGGACGAAATGCTGCCACGCAAGGTCGAACTTGATCCACCAGTCCCAACCCCCGAGCCAGGGGCTTGCGATCATGGCGTCGAGACTCGCCATGAACCCGTCGTGGGGATTGAAGGCGTTGTCCACGTCCTGCCACGTGACGCCGGTCTGGAAGGCGCCGGTGTGGTCCGGCACCACCGCCTGGCGGCGGTTGACGACCGGGCAGGGCTCCATGCCGTCCGGGCCGCACCCGGCGTCCTCCCCGAATGCGGTGCGCACCAGATCCTTGGAGATGTTCGCGATTTGGAACAGGTATCCGCCGTAGATCTGCCACTTGCGGGAGATCGGCCACTTGATCTGGGTGTCCGAGAGCACGCTGCTGATCCGGCCACGGGCCGGTGTGACGCGCTGTTGGATACGGGCGGTCGTCGAGAAGGTCAACGGTGTCGCGAACCAATGGCGGCGGGTCAGGGACAGTTGGGCGCTTCGCTCGTAGCAACTCTGGCCCGAGCACAGGGCCCGAAAGACGTTGAAGCCCCAGTGACCCTCGAGCAGCAGGTCCCAACCGGTGCCGAACACGTTGGGCAGGGCCGGGCGCAGGAAGACGTAGAGGGGGTCGAGGGTGGCCAGGCCCATGCCGAACGCGGGGCGCATGAACACGTCCTTGGCCTCGCGCATCGTGATGACGTGGTGCACGCGGCAGTCGGTGGCTTCGTCGTCGGCAAGGTCGCACCCGCTCGGCCGCGCCCGGATGTCCACGCCGTCCGCGACACCGGTGGCGTCGATGTTGCGGGCGGTCTTCTCGACCCGTCCGACGTCGTAGGGCGCCTGCTCCTTCCAGGCGATCTCCCGACGCACGACATAGGGGCGCGTCTTGAAGTTACCGCGAAGGAGCGTGGTCCCGAACGTTCCGCGTCGTCCCTCGTAGACGGCCACTTCGGTATCCACCAGTACCGCCCCTCCGCCGGACCGGCAGATGGCCGACGATTCGACCAACCGGTCGAGTTGGGTGGCCCGTACGGTCGCGCCGTGTTCGTCCTTGGCGACGAAGTGCACCTCCGCGTCGGCGACCGGGTAGCCGCTGCGGCGATAGGTTCGGCGAATCGCTCGCGCCGTCTCGCGTGCCAGCCCTGGGCGCAGCGGGATGCCGCCCACCCGCTCGTCCTTCGGGCGTCGAAGGGGGGTGTTGCGCATGATCCGGGGAAGTCCCCATCTGCCCGTCGGCGTCGTGGGCAGTCCGCTGACGTCGCGAGTAGGGGGGATCGGCTCGGCCAGGTACACGAGTTGCTCGTGGGGGGAGGTGACGACCCGTGGTCCGGCATCGACGACCAGGCGCACGAACAGGCGCAGTCGGTCGGTCTTGCGTAGCCGCGCGAGCCCTTCGGGGTCGAAGGCCCGTTCCAGCCACGCAGGCCGTCCCGGGGGCGCATCCCCTGGATCGAAGGTGAACGTCGCGAACGCGCCCTCGTCCCACGCCTCGGGCCAGAATGCGACCTCGTATCGCGCCCGTGCGCAAGGATAGCCCTCTTCGTGGAGCAGGCGTGCCACCGTGGCGAGGTCGGTGCGCGCGGCCGTGTCGGTCCACCGCCCCCAACGCCGAATCGATTGCTCGGATCGGAGCTTGCGCCCGATTCGCTTTCGAACCTTCACGGGGATCGTCGGGGGCATGCGTAGGTCGAGCCGTGCGATGCGGGCCGAAGGCCCTTCGTCCACGCGCATGACCATCCGCACCGGCCCCGTGCCGCCGAAGTCGGGCAAGCTGCCTTCGACGGTGGCCAGGACGTGGCCGAGGGATTGGTAGTAGATGCGGATGTGCTCGGCCTCCCGGTCCGCTGCCGCGGGCGTCGGGGGTTCCCGGCGCTTGAAGATCTGCATCTTGTCCACCAGTCGGCCGTCCGAGACGCGTTCGTTGCCGAGGATGTCCACGCGCAGGCCACGACCGAGTCGGACGTCCACGACCAGGGGTGGTCGTCCGGGGGGCGGGTTCTGGGGGGTGAACCGGTCGTAGTTCGTTTGGACGCGGGCGTTGGGGTACGGGAACCTGAGTCCGCGGCGCGCGGCGCCGGACGTGCCGATGCGACGGACTCGCGGTTCGGCCAACTCCCGCTCCACCGCGTCCTTGGCATTGTCGATGTCCTCCCGACGAACACGGCGAGGTAGCGGCAGGAAGGGGCTGACCGTCGGACGAAACAACCGCGCCACCCATCGCGCATCACGGGGGCCGAGGTTTCCGCGCACCTCGATGTCCTTGGGCCGCAGTCGGTACGGTTTGCCCAAATCGAGCATGATCCACAGATCGGCCTCGTCCGAAGCACGGCCACAGGCGAGGCCGAGCCGGACGTCCGCGTGGAGGAAGCCCTCGTCGAACAGGAATTTCTGCAGGCGCTCGCGTTCGCCGTGGGCCCAGACCTGGCACGCCAGGTCGTCGTCGGGGCAGATCGGCGGCCTCGGCGGATTGCGCAGCTCCTTGGGGTGGACGCAGCTTCCGAAGGCGAGCGAGCCGGGCCGTGCGGACATCGACAGCGCTCGCCGCACGCGACGTTCCGACAGGGGCAGGGCTCCGCGCACGCGAACCCTGCGGATGTACCTTCCGGGGGCGACGTGCACCTCGAGTCGACGGCCCTCGGCGTCTTCGAACCGGGTACGATACCCGACGAGCTGGAGCGCCTGTACGACGGCGCCGGGAACGAGCACGGATTCGTCGCCGCGCAGTCCAGCATGGGCGAGCAGGGTTCGTGCGTCCTCTCCGGGACGGAATCGTCCGGTCAGGCGGACGCCTTCGAGATTCGCCAGCAACAACTCGCTGCGCACGTCTCCGATGCCGGTGGGCCATGCCTGGAGGGCCCATCCGCCGCCGTCCTCGGGGGCGAGCACGATCCGAAAGCCTCGTTCGGCCGCGTTGTCGAGGACGAAGACGGCCAGGTCGAGGGGCAGGGTCTCGAAGACGACCTCGATGACCTCGCCACGAAGGGCATCGCGGCCGATGCCGCGCATGCGGATCCGAGCGCCGCGGGAGACGAGGACGTCGATGGCTTCGAGCACCGTACGGAACCTCGGCGCGGACGCCGCCGATGGGGCCTGCGACGCGGACGCCGTGGCGGCCTTGGACGCGGCCGCCGACGGGAGATTCGTGGTCGTCGGTGTCGGGGCGTCGGGGGCCGTGTCGGCCGGCGACCCGGAGGCGCCCTCCTCGCCGGGGGCAGGCATGGGGGCCGGTGACGGTTCGGTGTCGCCTCCTGCGTCCGCTGCGTCCGCCGTCGGGCGGGGCGGTGCCTCCGAGCCCGTCGGCGGTGGCGGTTGGAACGCCTCGGCGGCGGCACCGAACCGTGCCGCGGCGACCTTCGCGGTCGCCGGGAACACCGGCCGGAACGTGCCCTCCGGTGCGGGGCCTCGGGCCCGAACCGTCGCGGGGAGCACCAGGCCCCACAGGCAGGCGACGAGCAGCCACGGGCTACGTCGTCGACAACGGTTCGTGCACCCGCGGGGAGCGTGTCGGGCGAACCCGGGCGGGGGAGGTGGGCACGGGCGCATGGAGGATCTCGGGAAAACTACCAGTAGATGGACCGTTCGTGGCCGTTCTGGACGATCCACCCGCCGGGCGCGAAACACGGCCGGCGGACCGGCAGCGTGGCGTCGGCTCCGATGGTGTTCCGATGGCTCGACGGGGCTAGCGCATGCTCGGGATCTCGAGGTCGACCGTGGCCTCGAGGACGCCCTGTTCGAGCGGGTCGAACACCACGCGTTGGTTGAGGTAGGAACGGCGACTACGACGCGCTTCGAGGTTGAACACGTCGAGTAGGCGCAACCGGAACGAGAGGTCCTGGTTGGAGCGCAACAAGAATCCGGGGTATCCTCGCGTATAGCCGAATCCCACCGTGGCATAACCGTAGTCGAAGTCGAACCACGTGCGGGGCGTGCGGATGTCGATCTCGGGGCCGAGTTGTCCGAGGCGCAGGCGTACGTCGGGCATGTAGGGAGCGATCCGCGGCACCGCCCGGTCGATCTGCCGGGTCACGTTCACTTCGGCCACGTTGCCCACCACGTTCATGCCCTTGCGGGCGTAGAGCAGACCGCTCGAGGCCGGTCCCTGGACGGCCACCGTGTTGGGCACGTCGCCCGCGCCGAGCAAGAGGTAGTCGACGCAGGTGTCGGTCGTATCTTCGGCGGCGGAGTTGCGTCCGATCGTTCCCGTGTCGCACTCCCAGCGGATGGCGCGCAGCGGACCCGTCAGACGGACCGTGAAGCGGCGCGGTTGTCCTTCCACGTACACTGGCTCCTGTCGCTCGGCCACGACGTCGACGACGGCATCTTCGATGTCACGTTCGAGGATCACCCGCCCCTCCTGGATCTCGAAGGTGCCGCCTACGAACGGCAATCGCACCAGTCCCCCGGGGTCGATCTCCATGCGTCCGGCGAACTCGGGGCGGTCGTAGGTCCCCGTCGTATGGACCTCGAACCGCGCCTCGACGCCTTCGGCGATGTTGTTGTCGACGCGCAAGGGGGCTGCCGTCGCGACGTGGAGATCGAGCATCAAATCGCGAATCGCGGCAGGCGGTGGAGCATCGGGGGCTTCGCTACCGTCACCAAGGAACGAGAGCAAGCCGACGTTTTCGAGGGCGTTCTTGACCCAGCGACCATCGTCCACGGTGAGGGTACCGCGCAATCGGGGGGGGGCGGCGCCCAACAGCTCGAGATCCGAAGAGGAGATCGTGGCGATGAGTTCTGCGCGTCCCTGGCCATCGTGGGTGCGGACGGTCACGTCGCGCAGTGTCGCGTGTAGGTCCGTCTCGGCGAGTTCCCCGGTTGCAAGGTCGAGCGCCAACCGTCCCCACAACCGCGCGCGTCCCCGCGGTCCGACGTCGACCGCCACGGCCGACGGCGGCGCACGCTGGGCCTCGACCGCCGTCGGCCCACCGATGAGGAAATCGGTCCGACCGGGCTCGAGCCCCCGCGGACACGGAGCAACGCCGCAATAGCGCCCCTCGACCATGCCCGACCTCCATCGCATGGTCTCGATGCCGAGATCGGCATCGATGTCGATGCGATGGCGCCCGCCCGACGCGAGGACCATGCGGGCGCTTCGTACCTTCGTCGGGTCTCCGAACGTACCTTGAACCTCGAGGTCGTCGAGTCGCGCCCGACCCCGTAGCCGGACGCTACGCGGCAGGTATCCCGCGACGAGGGATGCCGGCAGATCGCCGCGGGCATATGCCGCAAACCGGCCGGCGCAGGGCCCGCGATACGTGACGTAGGTCGTGCGCCCGGCGTCGGCCAGCAGCTCCACGGCGTCTCGGTCCTGACGCATCCGTCCCGAGATGGCCAGTTCGCTACCGATCGGCCGCACCTCGATGCGGTCGATCTCGAACGGGTCGTGCTCGCCGAGGCGAACTTCGATGGGAGACCCTCCGCTCGTCTTGCGAATCGACCCGGAGAGGTCCGGGGCGAACAGGGGGCCCTCGATGGCGAGGTCCACGGCCACGGAGCCATCGACCGTCACGTCCGGCGCGAACAGGGGCACGACGGATCCGAGATCGAGTACGCCCCGAACGATGGCACGACCAGCGGCGTCCGAGCGCCGGTGGGTACGCGAGAGCGGTGGCGCGCAGGTCGCCGTTTCGGCCGCCGGGCTGGAGATGTCGAAGACGCCGGCAATCGTGAGGGCGCGGCCGGCCGGCGTCCGCATCTCCACGGGGGCCGCGAGCCGGATCCGAGAATCTCCGATATCGGCGTGAACCCGCGTCGTCGAACAGAGAGCGTCCGGATGGGTGCACGGGGCGCGGTCTCGTCCGCGCATGGCGTTCCGGGGGACGACGAAGATGCGTTCGGCAGAGAGGTTGGCGGTGTAGCCCCCCCGGTGCGCTTGGGCGGAGGCGCAGTCCGACAGCATCGGCGACTCCGCACCGCAGGCGAGGACCTCGGCGTCGAGGCCCTCGATGCCCGCGGCCACCGGCGGTAGTTCCGTCGTTCGCCCGTGCAGGCTGCGCAGGACGTGGTCGAGCCCTACGCGCGCGAAGTAGACGTTGGCCTGGGCATCGACGGATCCATCGGAGCCGAGAGCCACCACTCCATCGATACGAGACTGGAGCGAACGATCTCGGGTGGAGAGGTCGCCCTCGACACGCACTTCGCGGTGTTCCGCCAGTGGGCCGGCCGCGGGAACGTCGTCGCTGCGGATCCGCATCTCGCCCGCTCCAAGGGCGATCCCTGCCACGTGGACGCCGACCATTCGGATCGTGCCGTCGGCGCTCGGCCGACGCGCACTGCCGTGGATCCTGAGTCGCGTACCGTCGGCGATTTGGGCGAAAAGCGGCGATTCATCCAGCACGAGGGAGGTCAACAAGCCAACGGGAACCCCCTCGGCCTCGACGGTCACATCGAGCGGGTGTGGCTGGGCGAGTCCCACCGTGCCGCGGGCGACGACGCGACCGATGGGCACCGTGACCTTCGGCGCGTGAAAGGGGCTCACGCGGCGGTGGAACGGTAGGACGAGGCGTTCGATGGCCAGCCGGTCGGGGGTCAGGCGGAGTTGGGCCTCCGCATCGGAGAAGGTGTGGCCGCGTACCGAAACGCGCCGTGCGAAGAGGGCCGCGCGGGCCTCGAGGGCGTCGATGGGCACGGGGGCATCGTCGTCGGTGCCCACCTCGAGGCGAAGATCCGCGGCCCCGTCCACGGTGTCTCCGAGGAGGGTGTCGAGTTCGATGCCGTCGAGATCGATGCTTGCGCGCACCCGAGGTGTCTCGAGGAATCGGCCGTTGCGGGCGATCTGCAAGTCCACGTCCACGCGTCCCGTTCCGCCGAGTAGGCGTCCTCGAGGGGCCCTTAGCTTGAGGGTTCCGCGGTCGATCCAGATACGCGCTTCGGGGATGGCTCCGCCGGGACTGCCGGGAAGGCCGATGCCAGCCGCCGAGAGGCGTCCGGGAGGGCCGGACAGGGCGGCCGTCGGGCCGGCAAAGCCCAAGGTGGCGTGCAGCCGTTGGAAGAACGGTCGCCAGCCGAATGCCCGTGAGAACGCGTGGCCGTCACCGACCTCCACGTCGAGATCCCCGCCTTCGATGCGCTCTGCGCCCGGCAACAGAAGTCCGGAGACGATGGCCCGGCCGCCCGCGGTGGACAGCCGCAAGCCGCTCGTCCCGATGGAGCCGTCGTGGTCTCGGTGCACCTCGCCATGGATCGTCATGGTCCGCGGCAGGCCGTCGTGCTCGGGCCCCAAGCGTCGACGCAGGCGCATCCGGTCGAAGCGCAATCGTGCCGAGAACGTGGTCTCGCCCCCTCCGTCCGCTTCGTCCTCGGGGGACGGGGGAAGGATTTCGAGCCGGACGTCCAGACCACCGCTTGCGCGCCCCGCGAGGCTGCGTGCCAAGGCCGGTTGCGTGGGCACGAGGCCTGCGGGGTCCGCCTCGGTGACGGCCAGGTCCGCGTCGATCACCCAAGGTTCGTGATCCTCGTCCGGCATGACGATCGTCGCCGGAACGCTTCGCAAGGCGACGTGACCGTCGAGCACGTCGGCTTCGAGACGTCCGAAGAGGAACTGCCAGCGTTCGGCGTCGGCATCGACGGCCGGCGTGCGCAGTTCGGGGGCGACCCCCCGCCGGTGGATGAGCACGTCCGCAGCCATCGACTCGGCGACCCAGGCCGGCTCGTCGAAGAGGTCCACGCGCCCCGCTTCGAGGGAGACGAAGAAATCCGGGGCCGCGAGCGGGCCTACGATGGTCACGTTGGCCGGACCTTCGTCGGCCGCGACGCGATGCGGCGCGATGTCGAGTTCACCGAGCAGATGCCGGACGAACGGCCCGGCATCGTTCGTCCGCATGCCCAGTTCCACCGTCGTGATCGTACCTTCGTCGTAGCGAAAGACGTGGCGAAGCAGACCCGTAACGTCCATCGGCGAACGCGCAATCGGGGCGGTGAGCCGAACCGCGACGTCTCCATCGTCCACGTCGCCGTGACCGGCGTCGAGGGCGAGCGTCGATCCCCCGCCCACGGGGAAGCGTCGTCCCGCGATGTCGACCAGGCCGCGCGCCGGGCGGGCGGCAAGGTGGAATCTGAACGGAATCGGCCCCGCGTCCGTGTGACCGGGAGGTGGCGCCTCGAAGTCGATCCACACGTCCGCGTCCCGCGCGTCGATGGCCGCCTGCCATCCCCCGATCTCCGCGTCGTCGATCTCGACGAGCGCGCGGTCGATCCGTGCGTCGTCGAGCACCACGGACAGGCCGCGCGCGTTGGGGTCCGGTTCGAGCCCATGGAGCCGAAAGGCATCCCGAAGGCCCAGTACGTCCACCGGACGTCCGTCCAGGGTCTCGGTCCGGTACCGCCGGATCCAGAAGGACACGGGATGCTCGATCCGTACGTCGGAGAAGTGCAGGATCCAGGGCACGTCGAAGAACGTCGGGACGCCGATGCGGGTCCACGGAACGATCTCGTGCAGCGTCATCGAAAGGTGGACCTCGTCGGCGACCACGGCCTTGCGCCCGCGCTCGTCCACGTAGTCCTTGTAGGGCTCGTAGATCGATACGCCCTTGGCGACGAGGGGCGTAGGACGGCCGAGCAGGAAGTCCACGACGAGTCGCGGCCGCCAATGGATCTCTCGGATCTCCAGTTCGCCTTGGAGGATCGAACTGACCTGGGTGCTCACGAACCGCCCGAGCACGGCGTCGTTGAAGAAGACGAACGCCGCCAAGTACACCACGTTGAACAGCACGACCAGGGCCATCCACAGGTACAGGGGGGCCTTGAGCAGGACGAGGACCGCCACGGGGTGGGCGAGCCGAGGTGGATACGGCGGGTCGAGGGCCGCGAGCAGTTCGTGGTGCAGCCCGGCCATGGCCGAAGGCTTCTTGGCGAGTTCCCAGAACAGGGCCTGTCGAAATTGGGACAGCCCGCGCTCGAAGCGAGCTTGGGTGTGGCGCGGGTCGATGATGCTCTCGTCGGACTTGGGCGGGGGGCGAACCCGGGCCTGGGTCACCCAAGCCGCCACGTCGTGTCGCACGTCGCCGTCGACCTGCTCGATGGCTCGGGCCACGGCGTCGGGAAGGCGTGTGGCAATCGGTCTGCGAATGGGCGGAGGGATCCGATGTGCCGTGTGGGCTTGCCGGCAGGCGGCGTCGGCATCGAGGCGGCGGTCGAGGTCCCGCGCGATCCACCGTTTCAGTGCTCGCGGTGACGGTGCGATCTCCCCGGTCGCGAGACGCCGGTCGAGGGCCTGCATGGACGCCACGACGAGCCCGTAGTTGGGCCCAGTCGGATAGAGGTGGCGGTAGCGCAGACGGTTCGTGCGCCGTTCGAGCCTCGACCGGGCGAAGGCGACGAGATCGGCCTCCCAAGGGAGAACCGCCGGCGCGCGGGCGTGTTCGGGCGACGTCACGGGATCGCTTCGATCCTAGCAGGGACCGATCCGCGGCCGAAGGCACCGCCCCCGGCACGGCGTCGCCTTCCATGATGGCCTCGACGGGGACCGAACCTCGTCGTAGCGTGGCGCCATGGCACGAGCCAGCATCTGTGAGGGGCGATTTCGACGGGTCTACGACCTGGCCAAGTCGGGACGGCGCGAAGGGGGCGTGTCCCACCCACCGCGCGCGGGTTGGGTCTACCTGCCCATGACCGCGGTGCCCGACAAGGCTGCGCGGCGGCGGTTGCGTGGGCGACTGGTCCGGATCGCCGCGACCGAGACGGGATCGACGATCCACCGCCGCCTGGCGTTCGGCGCCCGATTGCGACGGCCGGACGGGGATGCCCCGGGGGAGATCGGGCTCGACTGGGACTCGTGGATCGAACTGCAGGACGGGCAGGACGAGGGCGACCTCTCCGTGGAGGTCACGCCGTCGCGCTCGCTCCTCGCCTGGGCCGGCATCGGTCACCCCGACCCCACGGTGCATGCGGCCGCAACGTTGGGCGTCGTCGGCCTCTTGCTCGGAGCGCTCTCCCTCGCCCTTGCCGTGATTCCGTGGATCACTTCGGTGGGGTGACCCTCCACGGCGGAACGGCACCGTCGTGTCAGCGCTTTCGTCGGCGCCCGGGCTCGACGAGGCCCCGGCGCACCAGGAGGGGCTCGACGCTCGGGTCGCCGCCGCGGAAGCTTCGGTACATCTCGGCCGGGTCGACGGTGTTGCCGCGGGACAGGATTGCCTTGCGGATGAGATCGCCGTTCTCGCGCGAAAGTCCGCCGCGCTCGGCCAGGTAGGCGAACGCGTCGGCGGCGAGCACCTCGGTCCAGATGTAGGCGTAGTAGCCGGCCGAGTAGCCCCCCGCGAAGACGTGGGCGAAGTAGGCGGAACGATAGCGGGGCGGTACGGCATGGTGCAGCACGCCGTACCGTTCGAGAGCGGCTCGCTCGAACGCCTCCACGTCGTCGATGCGGGCACCGCCCCCCTCGTGGGGCAGGCTGTGGTACGCCATGTCCAGGAGCGCGGCGGCGATGTACTCGAGGCTGTCGAACCCCTTGTTCCAGCTGTCCGCCCGCCGCATGCGGGCGAGCAGGTCGGCGGGGATCGGTTCCCCCGTCCGGTGGTGCTTGGCGTAGTTGGCGAGCACCTTGGGGTCGATGGCCCAGTCCTCCTCGAACTGGGACGGAAACTCCACGTAGTCCCGCGGGACGTTCGTACCGGCCAGGGAAGGGTAGGTGACGTCCGAGAACAGGCCGTGCACGGCATGGCCCATCTCGTGGAACATGGTCTGGACCTCGTCGAAGGTCAAAAGTGCCGGTTGTCCCTCGGGCGGCTTGGGGATGTTCAGGCAGTTGACCACCACGGGTTTGCGGCCGAGGAGTTTGCTCTGGCCGACGATGGCGTTCATCCAGGCGCCGCCCCGCTTGCCGTCGCGGGCGAAGTAGTCGGCGTAGAACAGGCCCAGCGGTGTGCCGTCGGCGTCGAAGACCTCGAAGGTGCGCACGTCCGGGTGGTAGACGGGCAGATCCTTGCGCTCCTCGAAGCGGATCCCGAAGAGCTCGTGCATGGCGAAGAAGAGGCCGTCGTGCAGGACGCGCTCGAGCTCGAAGTATGGGCGCACCGCCGATTCGTCCACGTCGTAGTCCTCGGCGCGGACCTTCTCGGCGTAGTAGAGCCAATCCCAGGGCTCCACTGGGCCGGCGAGGCCGTCCTTACGCATGGCACGGCGGATCCGCCGTTCCTCGGACCTGGTCTTCGCCATGATCTTGGGCACCAGCTTGCCCAGCATGTCGAACACGGCATCGGGGGTCTTGGCCATGTTCGGTTCGAGCTGGTGGTGGGCCCAGGTCGGCTTGCCGAGAAGCGCAGCCTTCTCGGCCCGCAGCGCGACGATCTCCTGGATCACCGGAGCGTTGGCCGCGAGTGCCCGGCCGGACGAGGCTTCGAAGAGGCGTCGCCGCAGGTCGCGGTTACGCAGCTTCGACTGCAGCGGATGGCGGGTCGTGTTCTGCAGCGCGATGAGATACTTGCCCTCGTGCCCTGCCTTCTTCGCGGCCTCGGCGAGGGTGGCAACGTCCCCGTCCGACAGCCCATCGAGTTCTTCCCGGCGTTCGACGAGTACGGCGCCGGCTTCGGTGGCGGCGAGCAGGTTCTGGGAGAACTGCGTCGTCAACTCCGAAAGGCGCGCGTTGATCCGTTGCACACGTTTCTTGGCCTGCGGATCGAGTTTGGCGCCGGAGCGGACGAACCGTCGATACGTAAGTTCCGCAAGGCGCCGCGCTTCCGGGTCGAGACCGTCGCGGGCCTCGTAGACGGCCTCGATGCGGGCGAAGAGCTTCGGGTCGAGGGCGATGGCGTCGTAGTGCGCCGAGAGTCTCGGCGCCATGTCCCGTTCGATGGCGCGGATCTCGTCGTTCGAGACGGTTCCGGCGAGGGAGTCGAACACGCTCTCGACCCGATGGAGGAGCCGTCCGCTGCGCTCGAGGGCGACCAGGGTGTTCTCGAAGGTCGGGGGATCGGGCGAATCTGCAATCGCGCGAACCTCGGCGAGGTGGTCGGCCATGCCGCGCTCGAACGCCGGACGAAAGTGCTCGATGCGAATCGCGTCGTAGTCGGGGGCGTGGTAGGGAAGGGAACTCTCCTCGAAGAGGGGGTTCGTCATGGTGGTGTCCTTGGCAGCGGGCCCGTCGGACGACGGTGCCTCGGCACGGGGCGGCGCGTCCCGTGGAACGGGCGTGCATCCCACGGCGAATGCCAGCAGGACCACGGCGGAGGGCGTGCGGACCTTCTCGGGCGACATGGCCGCGTTGATACCACGACCGCCCGCGCCTTCGGCGCCGCACGAGCGAAGACGAAGACGGCCCGCCGATGAACGTCGACGGGCCGTCGGGCGGGTAGCGGGGACAGGATTTGAACCTGTGACCTCCGGGTTATGAGCCCGGCGAGCTACCTGGCTGCTCCACCCCGCAGCAGGTGGCGCAACATGTAGTACCGACGAGATGCGGCGTCAAGGGGGCTCGAGCGAAGCACCACGAAGGCGGCGGTCGGCGGCGGATCGCGCCGGTTGACCGGCGGCGGCGGGCTCCGTAGCGTTGCGCCGCCCGATGCACGGCTCTACCACGGGAGCGCGGCCGACCCCCGAGGCCGCCGATCAACTCGCTCCGGAACGGCTCGCCGACGACGTGGCGGAGGCGGTGGGGCTCGACCGGACCGCAGTTCGGACGGTGCTCGAGATCCTGGCGGAGGGGGTCCATCCGGTCTACGTGGCTCGACACCGACCCGATCGCGTACCGGAGCTCGGCCCGAACCAGATCGAAGCCATCGCCCGTGCCGCGGCGGCCAAGGGGCGTCTCGAGATCCGTCGGCGTGCCATGGCCGCCGAGCTCGCGTCGGCCGGGTTGGAGGGCCCGCGCGTGGAGGCCTGGTTGGCCGAGACGACCTCGCCGGCCGAGTTCGACGATCTGCGCGAGGCCATGCGCCGCAAGCGGAAGGGGCCGGCCCGGGATGCGGCCCAAGTGGGCCTTACGGAGCTGGCCGACCGGATCTGGGCCCGCGGGGCTCGCCTCGGACCCTTGCGCCGGCGCAAGCGGGCGGCGCGCGACGAAGGCGCCTCGGCGTCGTCGCCGGCGGAGGTCGCGCATGCGGACGCACCCGGGGATCCGAGCGCGTCCGATCGGGGGGCCGAAGGGGGGCGTGCTCCCGAGGCGCCCGCACCCGAGGCATCGGTGCCGCCCTCTACCGAGGTGGTGGGGGGGGCGGGGCCCGAGTCCTCCGCCGTTCCCCAAGGGGCGACAGGGGCGGACGAGGCGGCCCCACGGGCCTCCATCGAGGCGGGCGATCTGGAGGCCCTCGCCGCCCGCTACGTGCGCGGCCCCGTTGCGGACGTCGCGGCGGCCCTTGCAGGAGCGCGGGCCCTGTGCCGCGACGACCTCGCGAAGATCCCAGAATTGCGCCGGGCGATGCGCCGGGCATGGTTCGAGCACGGTGTGCTGCGGGCCGAGGCCCGTGCCGAGCCCGAGGCGCCCCAGAAACCGCAGGATGCCGCCGATGGCGGTGAGGGGACCAGGGGCCCGGAGGCCGACGCGGAGGCTTCCAAGGCTGCGGCCACGCCTGCCGAGCCGGATGCCGCTGCGTCGTCACCCGTCGCTTCGGAGGACACGCCTGATCCATCGGTCGCGGTAGGAGACACGCCATCGTCTGCGGAGCGGGATGTGCCCGGTGGCGGCCCTGGGACGGCCCCGGAGACGGTTCCGTCGGACCCGCCCGAGCGCCAGGCTGCGTCGGCCGCCGTACCCGAGGAGGCGGCCGATGCACCCGCGAACGTCCCCGAATCGGACGGCCCAGCCGGAAAGCCCCCCGCAGCCAGTCCGGGCCGAGCGGCCCGCAAGGGCGCGGCCGAGCAACGCCGAGCGTCCAAGTCCAAGAAGGCTCGCGCCCGGCGGGCGGCCAAGATCGCCGCCATCGCCGCCCAGGGCCTTCTCGACAAGGACCTCCCCCTCGCAAAGCTCGAGGCCCACCAGATCCTTACCCTCTGGCACGGCGTACGGCATGGTTGGATCGAGCTTCGTCTCGAGGCGCCCATGGACGTCTTGGTTGCGTGTGGACGCAAGGTGCTCGGTCTCGACGGCATGGATGCCGAGGCTTCCGCGTTGCTCGAGGGGGCCCTCGAGGAAGCGCTGGCCGCGGAGCTCGGCCGTTCCCTGCGCGCTGGGATCCGTCGCGACCTCAAGGATCGAGCCGACCGCGAGATGGTCGGTCGATTCGCGGCCGCGCTGCGTCCGCTGCTCCTCGCTCCCGCCCTCGGCCCCGCGCCGGTGCTCGGCGTCGTTCCGGGGTTCAGCCAGGGGTGTCGTCTCGTCGTCGTGGGAGGGGACGGGATGCCCGTGTTCGAGGAGACGGTCCATCCCCTCGCGCCGAAGCTCCAGGTGCCCCAGACCAAGACGCGTCTCCGGGAGATCGTGGCGGAGCACGGTGTCGCAGCGGTGGCGGTCGGGGCCGGTCGTGGCGGTCGCGACGTGGTGCGGCTCGCTCGCGAGGCCTTCGCGGACGTCGAAGGCCCCGAGCGGCCGATGGTCGTCGAAGTACCGGACGACGCGGCGGGGCTCTATGCGACCAGCAAGACCGGACGCAGCGAGTTTCCCGAAGCCGACGGGGCCTATCGACGGGCCGTCGCGCTTGCGCGCAGGCTCCAGGATCCCTTGGCCGAACTCGCTCGCGTGGACCTGAGGCATCTCGGCCTCGGGGCGCACCAGCACGACGTGGACGCCCACCTGCTCGGCGAGGCCCTCGACGAGACCTTCGTGACGTGCCTCCACCTGGCGGGCCTCGAGGTCAATCGTGCGCCGGCATCGCTCCTCGAGCGATTGAACGGTCTCGGCCACGCCCTTGCCGGCGCCCTCGTGGCCCACCGAACCGCCCATGGCCCGTTTCGGACACGCGCGGGGCTGCTCGACGTGCCCGGGCTCGCCGGCCGCGCCTTCGTGCTCTCGGCCGGGTTCTTGTGGCTCGAGGCTGGCGAACACCCCCTCGACGGTACCTTCGTCCATCCCGAGTGGTACGCCCTCGTGGCCCAGATGGCCCGCAAGGCTGGCCATCCCCTCGCCGACGTCGTCGGCGACCCGTCCAAGGCCCGCGAGGTTGCCGCGGCTGGAGAGGCCTTCCTCGGTCAGCCGAGTGCGAGCGGCGAACCCCTTGGCCCGCGCATGTTGTCGGAGATCGCCGCGCAGCTCGAACAGCCGCGCCGGGGGGCGCCGGCGAGACTTCGTGACGTCTACTTCGAGCCCGCCCGCCGTGGGTACGACGAGGTGGCGCCGGGAGACGAACTCGAAGGCGTGATCACCCACGTGGCGACCTTCGGCGCCTTCGTCGACGTGGGCCTGCCGACCGATGCCCTCCTGCACGTCAGCGAGATCTCGGACGAATTCGTGGCCGATCCCTTCGCCTCCGTGGCGGTGGGCGAGAAGGTTCGGGTCCGTGTGCTGTCCGTGGACGAAAAACGCCAACGCGTCGCCGTCACGCGCAAGACGCGGTCGCAACGCCATCGCGCCGGGCGCGATGGCCGTGGCGAGGCCCCGGGCAAGCGTCGTGGGCGGCGGCGCAAGGACGGGGGCGCGCGGCCGGCGGAGGGGAAGCGACAGGGGCGCAAGCGCGGTGGGCCGCGCCCGGGGGGCCGCAAGCACCGGCGGGACGAGGACCGCCCCCTCAACTTCCGCATGGATCTCGGTGCGCTGGCCGGCCTGCTCGGCGACGGCGACGGGGAGGATTGAGGGGCCGAGCCGCGTCCCGTTGCGCCCCGCCGTGGGGGCGCAGCCCGTCAGTCCACGCGCTCGAGGCTCATCGGACGGGCCGGCCGTACGATGAACGCCCCGGGGGAAAGTCGCTCGGCCCCGCTGCGGGCGGCCTGCTCGAAGGGAAGATCGCAGGTGGTGAACAGGGCCGCTTGCACGGGGCGGTCCTCCTGGGTTCGACGCCCCGGCTCGGGGGGAGCCCGGAACACGGACAGACGCCCCCGGCCATTGACGATGCCCACGGACCGCCCGTCGTGGACGAGCAGGTCGTGGGCCTCGCCCACCGCCTTTCGCACCCGACCGAGGGCGCCCGCGAGTTCCGCCTCGGTGGCGTAGGCACCGCGTAGGCCGCCCTCGCCGTACAGGGCGCCGAGGAACGCCAGGAAGATGGCCTCGTCGGGTTCCCGGGTCCTTCGCTCGCGCCGCAGGAAGTCCGGCAGGTCCGCCACGATCGCTTCCACGTCCACGGGGCCGTCGCACACGGCGGCTCCGATCCACCGCCCCACGCGGTGGACGAGGGGGGCCGGCGGCTGGGTGGCGTCCCGATCACAGGCATAGGAGGCGATCGTGCACGGGGCAGGCGTGCGCAGGAAGTCCTCAAGGAAGCGTCCGTCCTTGGAGCGGATCATCGGGCGCGTCTGCACCAACGTCTCGGTCCCGAGCACGCATCCGACCGACCATCCTCGCGTGCGGTCGCCGCACGGCGCCCAACACGCCTCGAGGACCTCGGACACGAACTCGGGGGACCAGAACGGTGCCGAGAAACGAGCGCGAACGAGGGCCGCAAGGGACGTATGGGTCACGGTTCGAAGCCTACCATCGCGCGCGGGATCGGCCACCGCAGGGCATGCACGCGGGGCCCGCCGCACGAGCCGTGCGACTTTTTTGGCGGGGCGATCCCCGTGGTCCTAGCCTCGATTCCATGGAGACCCATCTTCGCACGGCGACGGCCCGGCAACCGGCGCGCAGCGCGCGTAGACCTGCGTCCCGGGGGGGCCTGCGGCGGTCGCTTGCGGTGTGTCTGCTCGGCGCGGTCGTGATGGCCGTCGGATGCGCCGGTGCCAACGCCCGCCGGGCCGAACGCACCAAGGTCGCCCAGAAGCACTACGAGATCGCCGTGGGCTCCTTTCACGCAGGGATGTTCGAGGACGCCAAGGCCCAACTGCGCCGGGCGCTGGCCGAAAATCCCGATCATGCCGATTCCCACTACCTGATGGGGGTGCTGCTGCTGCAGGAGGGCAAGAGCGTGCTCGACGCCCTCGAGAACGAGCGCTGCCTGACCGATGCCGCGGCGGCGCTCCAGCGCGAGCGCGCCATGGATCTGCACCGGCGGGCCGAAGCGTCGTTTCGCAAGGCGCTCGAACACTACGGCCCCGACGACGCGGGCCGCGGGCGCGCGCTCAACTCCCTCGCGGTGGTCGCCCTGCACTTCGACCGGTACGACGAGGCCATCGAGTACGCTGCAAAGGCCCTCGACGTGCAGCACTACAACGAGCGCTTCTCGGCCCTGGCCAACCTCGGGTGGGCCTACTACGGCAAGCAGGACCTCATTCGTGCCACTACGGAGCTGCGACAGGCCGTGCTGCTCAACCCCGACTTCTGCGTGGGCTACTATCGGCTCGCCCGGGTCTACATGGACAGCGATATGCCCGACAAGGCGCTCGAGGCAGCCGAGACCGTCCTCGCCAACGACAAGTGTCCCATCCAGGACGCACATCGGCTCGCCGGGATCGCCCGCGCCGCGCTCGGCCAGGCCGACCAGGCCGGTGAGGCCTTCGCAAGCTGCGTGGCGCTCGCGCCCCGAAGCTGTCTCGCGGAGGACTGCCGCTCGCTGTACGTTGCGACGACGGGGCACGATTTGCAGTTGGCGTCGGCTGCTCCCGCACCGTGATGCCGCGCATCGGTACGGCAAGGCGCGGGGGCTCCATGGTCGGCCTCGACGCCCATGGCCGGTGCGCTACGGAGGCGGCGTGCAGCGTGGTCGCCGTACGGTGACCGTGGTGCCCGTTCCCACCGTCGAGTCGATCTCGATCTCGCCGGCCAGGGCGTCGACCACGTGGGCGATCGATGCCATGCCCAGGCCGCGCCCGTGCCCCTTCGTGGAGTAGAACGGTTCGACCAAGCGCGCACGGACCTCGGGCGTCATGCCGCAGCCGTCGTCACGGACGGTCGGTCGAACCGTGGGGCGGCCATGGGGGGGCGTCGTCGATCGAGACGAGGACGCGCCCCGGACCACCCCGGGCCGCCACCGCATCGATCGCGTTCGTCGTCAGGTCGATCAGAAGGCGCTCGAGTTGCACTCGATCGGCAAGAACGGGTGCGGTGGGGATGCCGGGCTCGAACACCAGGCCGACCCGGTCCGGGGTTCGTGGCCGAAGCAACTCGTGGACCGAGCGGGCGGCGGAGACGAGATCCGCCGGTTCGACGGCGGTCCTCGGCCGGGCGGCGGCACGACAGGCGCGCCCGCACGACGTCGCCGCGATGCGCGCAGCATCGAGGATGGCGCGGGCACTGGCCTGGGCGTCCGATGTGGCGGGCACGTCGTCGCAGATCGACTCCGCGTGGGTCGAGATGGCGGGCAACACGTTGTTCAGGTCGTGCACGAGGGTTTGGGCGGCGGCGGCATCCATCCGGTCGAGGCCGGCGAGGCGCGCCTCGAGGTCCCGTCTCCGCCTGCGCTCGAGATGGCGGTCGAGTTCGACCCCGATGCGATCGCTCCACGGTTCGAAGACCGCGCGGATCCGTTCCGGGGCGTCGAGTGGGCGGCGGTGGAGGTCCACGACGAGGCCGACGGGGGCGTCGTCGAGGTCGAAGAGGGGGTACCGACGTAGCCGTCGAAGCCTCCCGCGCAGCGCATGGCATCGTCGGGGAAGGCGTCTGCGACGCCGCGGAGATGGATGCACGTCTCGTTGCCGACCACGTTCTCGCACGGCGTGCCCGCCAGGTCCTAGACGAAGTCATCGGCTCGCTCGCCGCCGTCGACGACCACGACCGACCGCACCGCCTGGCCCCCGTCGAGCAGCCGCCCCACGAACACCACGCCCACGCCGAGTTCCCGTGCGAGAACCTCGGTGGCCCGCTCCACGAACGCAAGGCCCCGTAGACGACGGGTCGCGTGCAGGAAGCGAACGATCTCTTCGCATCCGAGGCGGCTTGCGACGGCCGTAGAGAGATCGTCGCTACCATGGGCATCGCGACCCATGCCGTCAGACGAACACGCAGCATCGACGCCCGACCCCGTCAGGGCGTCCACGGAGGGCCGTTGCTGGCGCCTGCGGTGGACCAGGTTGGCGGCCGCCTCGATAGCGCTCGTCTTCGGTTGGATCCGAGTGCGACTTTGGCTCGACGACGTCCCGAATCCGGGCATCGCGGGGATCCTGTACGAGGCCGACCGCATTCGGGAGGGGGCACTTCCCCACGTCGACATCGTAGAGGTCAAGCCCCCCCGGGACCTGCTTCGTCGTGGCGCTCTCGTTCGCCGCCCTCGGTCGTTCACTCGACGTGGTGCAGGCGGTCCACGTCGGATGGATGGTCGCGGGGGCCGTGGCGACGGCGGCCGCCGCCCGGGCGCTCGAAGCGGACGAAGGGGGCCACCGAGACCTCGCCCCCCTCGTGGCGGCCGGGATCTTCGCCTTCTACGCGCCGCAGTTTTCGTGGAACTACGCCAGTTGGATGACGTGCGCGTGGGCCCTCGCCGTCGCGGCCCTTGCGGTCGGGATGCGCGCGCGTATCGTGGCCGTGGTTTTGTGCCGGGCTCTTCGGCGCGTTCGCTGTCATGTGCAAGCAGTCGGCCGCAACCCTCGTCCTGCCGGCGGCCTGGGCCTTCTGGAGAACGAACGGGCCGAGGGCACGCTGCGGTCTGTTCGCCGTCGCGGGGGGCCTCGCGGCGTTTTCCGCGATGGCGGCGCCCTACGCGGTGCGAGGGGAGATCGGCGCCCTGATCGGGGGCATCGTCCCCGTCTCCCTCGGCCGTGCCTACGTGGCATCGGCGAGTGCACCGACGGATTGGCCGCTTCGGGCGGCGGCGCAACTCGTCGAGACGTTCCCGTCGGTCGTGGCCCTCCTCGTGGCGGCGGTGTTGGCCCCGTGGGTTGCGACGCGGCGACCCGGCGCGCCGACGGGTGCGGGCTTCGCCCTTTGGGTGGTGGTCGCGGGGATCGCCGGGGCGGCCATGGGAGGCGCCCGCTTCTACCTGCACTACCTCGTGCAGTACGTGCCGGGGCTCGCCCTGCTCGCAGCGTCCGGGCCGTGTCTTCGCGGCGTGGCTCGGCTCGTGGAGACGGCGCGCGACCGGGCCTGCGGGCGGACGCGGCGCGCGGCGGCCGGAGTCGTGCTCGCGTTCGTGGCCCTGGCCTGCGCGGGCGAGTCCACGGCCGTGCTCTTCCTCGGTCGCCACCACCACGAGGCGTTGCCGCGGCGGCTCGAGGACGGCCGCACGGCCGCCCAGGCCGCGGGGGCCCACATCGCGGCGCGCACCCGGCCTGCAGACACGGTGCAGGCGTGGGGCTGGACCGCGTGGCCGGTCTACTTCTGGGCCCACCGGCGGGCGCCCACGCCGATCTACAAGCCCATGGGGGTGCTCACGACGTTCAACACGAACTCCGCGTTCGACGTCGGAGGGGGGCCGAAGTTGCGCGAAGGCCCGCTCCTCGATGCGTTCGTCGAAGCCTTCGCCGAAGCGCCCCCGGCCTACTTCGTCTACAGCCCGTCGATGGTGCGCGCCTTCGGCGCTCCGGTCGACCCCCTGCTGCGGATCGAGGGGCTCGCGCGGCTCCTTTCGGAGCGATACGTCACCGAGGCGGTGTTCGGCGATCTGGTGCTCCTGCGACTGCGCGCGGCCCCGCCCACCGGCGGCGCATCCGGCGGCGCACCATCGTGGTAATTGCCCGTGCCCATGGAACGACGCCCCTCGACCGCGAGCCTCGCAACCACGTTCTGCCTCGCCGCCGCCCTCGTCGGCTGCGGGAAGGGCCAGGCGTCGAACCCGCCCGAGGCTCCTGCCGAGGATGCCCCGGCCGAGGGGGCGACGTCGGAGGACGAGACGCAGGCCCTTCGCAAGCGTCTGGCGGCGGCGGCCGAGCGCGCCAAGGCCCAGGCGGCAGAGGAACGAGCCCGCTGGACGCCCGAACTCGTCGCGCAGGTGGAGGCTCTGCTCGCCAAGGACTACCCGACGGCCAAGGACGCGCTCGTGGCGGCGCTCGCGTCTCCGCACCGTCGCCCCGGGCACGCCGAGCGCGACCGGTATCGGCATCCCGTGGAGGTCATGGAGTTCTTCGGGCTGCGCAAGGACATGACCGTGGTCGAGGTGGGGGCGGGTGCGGGGTGGTGGACCGAGTTGCTCGCGGTGGTCCTCCACCGGGACGGCAAGCTGGTCCTGCCGAGCTACGCGGAGGACGACCCCGATCCCACGCGCGCCTACTTCGGCCTGCGCGATCGCCTGTTGCTCGAGTCCGCACCGGTCCTGTACGGGCGCGTGGAACGATTCATCCAACCCTCGGGCGAGACGAGTTTCGGCCCGCCGCAAAGCGCCGACATGGTGCTGGTCGTCCGCATGCTGCACAACTGGCATCGTTTCGGCACGTTCGACGCCGATGCCAAGGCGGCGTTCGAGGTGCTGCGGCCCGGCGGGATCCTCGCCGTGGTCCAGCATCGTGCCCCCGAAGGCGGCGACCCCGACGAGTGGGCGGAAAAGGGGTATCTGCCCGAGGCGTACGTGATCGACGCCCTCGGCCGTGCGGGCTTCGAACTCGTCGCCAAGTCCGAGGTGAACGCCAATCCCAAGGACACCAAGGACCATCCCGAGGGCGTCTGGACCTTGCCGCCGACGCTCGCCCTCGGCGACGTGGACCGGGAGAAGTACCTCGCCATCGGCGAGAGCGACCGCATGACCCTCAAGTTCCGTCGCCCGGAGGGGTGACCCGCCACGGTCGGCGCGCAAGGTTGCGCATTTAGCGCGCGTCGAGACGAAGATTGACCCGCTCGGTGGCCCGGGTGCCACGGTATCCGGTTGACACTTCGGGGAGGCTCCATGCGCGGCCACGTCGTCCGTCTCGTCCTGGCATCCACGTCGATCCCGCTCGCAGCCGCTTGCGGCGTCGACGAACGGGTGGATCGACCCATCGCGTCGGCCGGTGACGTCGGCGGAACGGCTGCCACCGGTTCGACGGCCACGTCGACATCGGGTGGGGCCGGCGGTGATCCTTCGACCGCGACCGCCGGCTCGGACGCCAGCACCACCGGGATCAAGTTCGACGTGGGGCAGGGGGGGACTGCGGGGGGAGACGGCGGCGGGCAGATGGGATGCGAGAAGGTGGACTTCCTGTTCGTCGTGGACAACTCGGGGTCCATGGAGGACGAGCAGCAGAACCTCGCCAACTCGTTTCCGGGGTTCATCTCCACGATCCAGCAAACCCTGATGGCCAAGGACTACCACATCATGGTGGTGGACACGGACGCGGCGTCACTGTCCTTCAGTTCGATCATGTGCAACAACGGTGTGTGCACGTGCGAGCCCGAGCCCCAGTGCTGCCTCGGGATGTGCTACGGCAACATCATCAATCCGCCGCCCACACAGTGCGCCGGCAAGCCCTGCTCCGACTACGACCTGCCCACGGGGTGCGATGCGACCCTCGGCGCGGGCAAGGTGACCGACCCCATCGGCAACGACTGCGGCATCGCCAGCGGCAAGCGGTACATGCTCGATTCCCAGCCCGATCTGACCGGCACCTTCGCGTGCGTCGCCAAGGTGGGTGCCGGGGGCGACGGCAACGAACTCGTCATGCAGGCGATGATGGATGCCATCGGAACGCAAAACGATCCGGGACAGTGCAACGAGGGCTTCCTGCGCGACGACGCCATCTTGGTGGTCACGTTCATCACGGACGAGGAGGAGGACGGCAAGTCCCCCGGCGATCCGGCGAGTTGGAAGCAGTTCCTCGTGGATGCCAAGAACGGCAACGAGGAGGCCGTGGTGGTGCTCGGGATCGTCGGCGACCCGGACGTCCCGAACGGCGTGTGTGCCAACGGCGGCGACGCCGAACCGGCGCCGATCCTCCGCAGTTTCGCCGACTCGTTCGTCCACGGCCAGTGGGGAAGTGTCTGTGCCGCCGACTACACCCCCTTCTTCGTCGATGCCGTCTCGGTCATCGACGCCGCCTGCGACGACTTCGTCCCGCCGGGGTGAACCCAGCTGAAGGTATCGTCGCCGGGATCGCCCCGGGCTAGCGGGTCGCCGGGCAGCGGGCGGGCGCGATGCCGTGGGCGGCCAGGGTGCGGCGGGCGGCGAGTGCGGCGGGGCCCGGGCGGGTGGCGACGGCGCAGACGGAAGCCACGAGCCGCGGGGTGGCGGAGGGGGCCGCCGCAAGGACGGAGACCAGGTCGGCCGTGAAGGCCGGGTGGGTGGTGCGGTCGAGGGCGTCGAGCACGGCGTCCCGTCCCTCGGCGCCGAAGGCCTCGAGGGCGACGCGTGCGGCGTCGCTGCGCCGCAACGTCGGGGCCGCATCGTCCATGAGGATCCGCCGGACGATGCGAAACGCGCGATGCCCGCTGCAGCGGCCGAGGGCCCGCAGGGCCGCCCGGGCCACCACGTCCTCGGGGTCACCGCCGCGCCATGGCGGCCGGGCGATCCGGCCGAGGCTGCGCACCGTGGCGCGGGAGCACGGCCCGGAGATCCCCGAAAGGGCCGCCGCCCGAACGGCCGGCCAGGGATCGACACGCGCGCGATCGAGGGCGTCTTGGGGAGGAAGGGGCGCCGCGCGAAGGGCTGCGGCCGCAAGCTCGGGATCGTGGGCCCTTCGCAGGTCCGCGGTTCGCACCGCGGCTGCGGCGTCGTCCTCGGAGAGGGCCGAAAGGGCCGCGAGGGCGAGGCGTTCGGCGGCGACGGTGGGCCGGCCCGTCGGCGCGGCGGCGTGGACCACGGGCACGAGAGCACGGCGTTGGGCGTGCGTCCCGTGCCGCGCGACGAGCCAGATCGCGGCGATCCGCGTGGAGAACGGTTGGTCGGGGTCGCGGGCGAGCGTGGCCGCGCGATCGACCGTCGCTTCGGGGGCCTCCGGCAACGCGGCATGGATCTGGAGCACTTGCGGGGCGATCTTGGGATCGCCGTGGGTCATGGCCGCCTGCGCGGCATCGGTCCAGACGGTACGAAACGCCGGATCGGCACGGAGCCTTCGGACGGTCGCGCGGCGCAGCGCGCCCCGCAGGACGGGATCGGCCGTGCGAAGATGGGGGACGAGTTCCCCGGCCCGATCCGCCGGAAGCGCGGCGACGAGTTCGGCCACGAAGGGGGCGCGGACCTCGGCGGGCAGTTCCGCATCGGCGGCCAGGGCCGTCGCCACGGCAAGCCGCGCAGGGCCGAGGTGGCGCAGGCGCGCCCGGATCGCAAGGGCCTCGTCGACCTGGCGGCCGCCGGCAAGTTCCGCGAGCCGCCCGCGGTAGGCCCGCACGAAGACCTTGGTCGCCCCTTCGGCCCCGCCGAGGTCGGCCAGGATCGCCAGCAGGCGGCCTCGTTGCGCGCCCGAAAGCTTCGGATCCTCGAGCCTCGCCGCGACGGCCTCGGCCGCAAGCTCCGGCGCTGCGCGAAGCCGGCCCCGCGCCCGGAGGAGGTCGAGCCCGCCGCCGGAGAGGACGGTCTCCACGTCACGGCTCGCCGCGTCTCGGTCGTAGTCTGCGACCACGTTCGTGGCCGCCGTGGCCTGCGGGGCAGCGTGGCTCGAGACCTTCGGGGCGTTCGTTGCGGCCGCGTCGGGGCCGGGCGCACGCGCCGACGGGGCGGCCGCGAGCACGGCGCAGATCACGGCTCTCGGGACGGCCGGGGGCATCTTCGTCGAGCTTGCCACGCCGTGTCCGGCTTGCCACGCCGTACCCCGCAGGCAATAAACGCCCGTCCATGGGTCCGGAGGACTTCGACTACGACCTTCCGCCCGAGCGGATCGCCCAGCATCCGGCCCCGGAGCGCGCCGACGCGCGTCTGCTCGTGGTCGGCTCCGGGCTGCTCGACGTCCGCGTGCGGCACCTGCCCGACGTGGCGGCCGAGGTCTTCTCCGCCCGGCCGCTCTTCGTCGCCAACGACTCCCGCGTGGTCCCCGCGCGGCTGGAGGCGACGCGGCGCCGCGACGGTCGCACGTTCGAACTCCTCTTGTGTGCGCCGGCCCCGGGCCAGCGGGTCGGCACCGAGGTTGCGGCGTGGGTGCGCGGTGCCAAGCGACTTCGGGAAGGCGACGTGCTCCGCGCGCCCGGCCTCGCGTTGCGCCTGCTCGGCCGGGACGCCGTGGACCCCCGGGCGCGCCGCTTTCGCGTGGAGGAGGGTGAGGTCCTCACCGCCCTCGAACGCGGCGGCCGCGTGCCCCTGCCGCCGTACATCGCGCGGCCGCCCGACCGACGGGACGAGGTCCGCTACCAGACGATCTTCGCTCGCGACCCAGGTTCCGTGGCGGCCCCGACGGCCGGGCTGCACTTCGACGAGAACCTACGGTCGACCCTGGACATGGTTCACGTCACGTTGCACGTGGGTCCCGGCACGTTCCTACCCATCGAGGCCGAGGACGTGCGCGAGCACAAGGTCGGGGCCGAGCGATTCCGTGTGTCGGAGGAGGCGGCCTCGCGGATCGAGGCCGCGCGGGCCGCGGGGCGCCCCGTGGTGGCGGTGGGCACCACCGTCACCCGCGTGCTCGAGACCGTCGCGGGCCGAGAGGACGGGCGGGTCGTCGCCTGCGAAGGCACCACGGACCTCGTCATCGTGCCGGGGCATCGTTTTCGCGTGATCGACGCCCTGTGGACCAACTTCCACCTGCCGCGCTCGAGCCTGCTGATGCTCGTGTGTGCCTTCGGGGGCCGCGAGCGGATCCTCGCCGCCTACCGTCATGCCGTCGCGGCCGGCTACCGCTTCTACAGCTACGGCGATGCCATGCTGGTGTTGCCACAGGGGGCACCGTGAACCTGCCGCGCCTCGACGTCGCCGACCTCCGCCCGCCCGCGACGCCGTCCGAGCCCGTGGGAACGTTTCGCGTCGTCGCCCGGGCCACGGGCGGCCCCGCCCGGGCGGCCGTGCTGCACACCGCCCACGGGCCCGTGCACACGCCGTGCTTCATGCCCGTCGGTACCTACGGGGCGGTCAAGGGGCTCGACCCGGACGAGCTCGCCGACGTGGGCTCCCAGGTGATCCTCGGCAACGCCTACCACCTCGCCCATCGCCCCGGTGCGGATCGGATCGCGGCCGCCGGTGGCCTGCACGGCTTCGGCGGCTGGCCCGGGCCGATCCTCACCGACAGCGGCGGGTACCAGGTCTTCAGCCTGCGCGGGCTGCAGCGGATCGACGACCACGGGGTCACGTATCGCACCCACTTCGACGGCTCGCGCCATCGCATGACGCCCCGCAGCGTGCTCGAGGTGCAGGCCAAGCTCGGTTCGGACATCTGCATGGTGCTCGATCACTGCCCGCCCGGGGATGCGACGATCCACGCGGTCGCCGAGGCCATGGAGCGCACGACCCGTTGGGCACGGGAGGCGGCGACCCTGCGCCGCGGGATCCTGGCCGACGGCCAGCTCCTGTTCGGGATCGTCCAGGGCGGCACCGACCTGGCCCTGCGCCGCAGCCACCTGGCCGAGATCGCGGCGCTGCCCTTCGACGGTCTGGCTCTCGGGGGGCTGAGCGTGGGCGAGCCCGTGCCCGAGATGCATGCCACCTTGCGGGCCATCGCGCCCGAGATGCCGGAGGATCGGCCGCGGTACGTCATGGGCATCGGTACACCCATCGACCTGCTCGTCGCCATGGCCTCGGGGGTGGACATGTTCGACTGCGTGATCCCCACACGCCACGCCCGCAACGGTCAGCTCCTCACCTTCGGCGGGCGGATCAACGTACGCAACGGCAGGTTTCGCGACGCCCACGTCCCCCCGGATCCCGACTGTGCGTGCTCGACGTGTCGCCGGTTCACGCTTGCGTTCTTGCGCCACCTCCACGAACAGGGGGATCCGCTCTACGGGCGCCTTGCGACGATCCACAACCTGCACTTCTTCCACGAGCTGGTGGCCATGGTGCGCCGGGGGCTCGTCGAGGGACGGGGCGATGCCGTACTCGACGAACTTTTTCGCGTGATCTCGCGGCATTACGGCCCCGCTGGCGGATCCGGCGCGGCTTGACCGGTTCGGGGGGCTCTGGTACGAAGCCGCGCGGTTTTCGCCGGTACCTCGCGGTCAGACGGCCACGGGGGAGCTGGCATGCTCCGCGCGACGCCCGTCATGAAGACACTTCCATCCATCGCGCTCCTGGCCGAAGGGGCTCCGGCAGGGCCCAATCCCTTGCTGGACCTGCTGCCCATCCTGCTGATCTTCGCCGTCGCCTACTTCCTGCTCATCCGCCCCATGGGCAAGGAGGAGAAGGAGCGGCGCAAGCGGCTCGAGGCGATCAAGAAGGGCGATCAGGTGGTCGTCGGGGGGATCGTGGGCCGCGTCTCCAACTGGGACGACCCCCACATCGGCACGGTGGAGATCGCCGACAAGGTGAAGGTGCGGGTCCTCAAGAAGGACGTCACCGACACCCTCGAGGCCGCCTTGGCCAAGGCCGCGGGACCTTCGAAGGACGCCAAGAAGGACCAGGGCGAGGCGCGGGCCGCCAAGGGCGCCTGACGGGCGCCGAAGCGAGGCATCATGCGTAGGTTTCTCAAGCTCAAGGCCCTGTTGCTCGCGGCGTTGGTCGCGCTGTCGGTCCTGCAGGTGCTGCCGTCGGTCGCCGAGGTGACGGGGTGGACGCTCCCGTCGTGGATCTCGGAGCGCTTCGACCGCAAGTTCAAGCTCGGGCTCGATCTCCAGGGCGGTCTGCACCTCGAGTATTCGGTGGCCGTGGACGAGGCCATCGAGAACAAGCTCGACCAGGTGGCGGCGGAACTCGAGGCGGCCTTTCGTGAGAAGAAGGACATCGAGGCGAAGGTGGTGCGCAAGGGGATCGACCGTCTCGAGATCCACTTTCCGCGCCCCGAGGACGTCCAGGCGGCCACCGACGACGTGATGGGCATCACCTTCGGCCTCCTCGAGCGGGTCGATCCGCCCGAGGGGGAGCCGGGCCCCGACCAGGGCGTGCTGCACCTTGCCATGCCCGAGCAGGTTCTCGAGGAGAACCGCCGGGCGGCCGTGGCGCAGGCCCTCGAGATCGTGCGTCGGCGCGTGGACGCCATGGGCATCGCCGAGCCCAACATCTATCCCAAGAACCGGCAGATCGTGGTGGAACTGCCGGGCCTTGCCGACGAGTCCACGGAACTTCGGGCGGCCAGCCAGGACGTGGCCCTGCAGGTGCGCAAGCTGCTCGAAGAGGCGGGGATCGCCAACGTGCAGGTGACGGAGGTGCGGGGCGATCCAGGAGCCTTTCGATTGGTCCTGCCCGACCGTGATGCCCGGGCGGAGATCGAGAAGCTCTTCGCGGGCAGCATCGTCGACGGCCGCCTCATCGACGACGAGCGCCTGCGCTACGAACTCGAGATCCTCGAGGGCAGTCCGGAGGATGCCGCCGATCCGGAGGTCGTCGTGCTCGGCTTCTCCGAGGCCGCGCGCGATGCCGTGCTCGAATCCTCCGGGGACTTTCGGCGCCTGCTCAAGATCATCGAGCGGCAGGCCGTACTCCAGATGCACCTCGTGGACGACGAGACCCCGTTCCGCGGTACGGGCGTGCCCTATCTTCGGGCCCTCTACGAGGCCGGCATGGTCACGAAGGGCATGGGGATCTCCGTGAACGTCGAGCCGGACTACGGGCGCGAGGGCGGAGTGACCGTCAAGGATCCGTACGCCTTCTACGCCAAGGATCGGGAGACCCTCGAGCATTTCTTCGCCCAGCTTCCGGCCAAGTGGCGCCTGCCGTCCACCCACAAGGTGGCCTTCGGACCGGTGCAGATGGTGCTGCGGCGGGGGGAGGAGCCCGTCACCGTCTGGCGCACCTACGTCATCAAGGCGCGGGCGGAGGTGACCGGTGAGCACATCGTCAACGCCACCGTGGGCTTCAACCAGCAGACCGGGCAGCCCGAGGTCAACCTCAAACTCGACCGCATCGGGGCGGACCTCTTCGAGAAGATGAGTGGTGCCAACGTCGGCCGCAAGATGGCCATCATCCTCGACGAGGTGGTCTATTCCGATCCCATCTTCAACGAGCGGATCCCGGGGGGCAACGTGCGGATCACCCTCGGGGCGACGCCGGGACAGTCGCCCCGGGAGGCCGCCAACGACCTGGTCAAGGTGCTCAAGAGCGGCTCGCTGCCGGCGCGGTTGCAAAAGGAGTTCGAGATGCGGGTGGGGGCGGACCTCGGCCGCGACTCCGTCGAGCGCGGCTTCCGGGCCTTCGTCTACGGGCTCGTAGCCGTGGTGCTCTTCATGGTGGTCTACTACCGGATCTCCGGGGTCGTCGCCGCCATCGCCCTCGTCTTGAACATGCTCTTCATCCTGGCCGCCATGGCGCTCTTCCAGGCGACCTTGACGTTGCCGGGCATGGCCGGCGTCGTGCTCACCATTGGCATGGCGGTGGATGCCAACGTCATCGTGTTCGAGCGGATCCGAGACTACATCCGCGAGGGGTACACGGCCCGCGCCGCGGTGGATTCGGGCTACGATCGGGCGTTTACCACGATCCTCGACTCGCAGCTCACCACGGCCATCGCGGGGATCGTGCTGTGGCAGTACGGCTCCGGTCCGATCCGGGGTTTTGCGATCACCCTGCTCATCGGCATCGCGACCTCCATCTTCACCGGGGTGTTCTGCAGCCGCCTGTTCTTCGACTTCCAGACGAACCGCCGTGGGTTCGAGAAGGTGTCGATCTGATGACCGAGCCTTCCAAGCAACGCTTCTTCGAACTCATCCCGTCGGGGACGAACTTTCCGTTCGTCGCGCACAGGTGGCGGTACATCCTCGTGTCGCTTCTGCTCGTCCTGGTGAGTCTCGGGGCCATGGTCTACAACGCGGCGACGAAGGGATCGGCCCTCAACTACGGGATCGACTTCGCGGGCGGCTCCCAGGTTCGCATCGCCTTTCGAGAAGGGGCCGACATCGACGTCGCGGACGTGCGCGCCGCCCTCGACGAGTTCGGCTACGAGGGGGCCTCGGCCGTGGCCGTGCCGGATGCCGAGGACGAGGTGCTCATTCGGGTCAAGGACACGATCTCCATTTCCGAGGAGAAGGTCGCCGCATGCGAGGCGGCGGCCAAGCAGGTGGGGCAGGCTCGCCTCGTCGAGTTCCACCACCCCGAAGGCGGCAGCAAGTTCTTCCTCAAGTACGACACCCAACCGGACTTCCTGGCCGTGGAGCGGGCACTTTCGGCGGCGGGGTGCGAGGGCAAGGCGGATCGCGGCTTCGGCCGCGAGGGCGAGATCGTCGTGGAGTACGCGCTCGTCGGGATCGGCGCGAAGATCGCCGAACAACTCGATCAGAAGTTCGGCGAGGGCACCGTGGACCACATCGTCCGATCCGAGACGGTCGGCCCCAAGGTGGGCAACCAGCTCAAGATCGACGGGGCGCGCTCCATGCTCTTCGCCCTCGGGTTCATCTTCCTCTACGTGATGGTGCGGTTCGACCTGCGCTTCGCGCCGGGCGGGATCGTGGCCCTGACCCACGATGCGATTCTCGTGGTCGGCGCCTTCGCCCTGACCTGGAAGGAGTTCAGCCTACAGACGGTGGCGGCCCTGCTGACCATCGTCGGGTACAGCATCAACGACACCATCGTGGTCTTCGACCGAGTGCGCGAGCGCGTGGCCCTCGATCGGGATGCGCCCATCGAGGAGACGACCAACCGCGCCCTGAACGACACCTTGTCGCGCACCGTGCTGACGTCGGGCACCACGCTCATCGTGGTCCTGGCCATCTACTTCCTCGGAAGCGGTGCGATTCGGGACTTCGCGTTCGCTCTCATCGTCGGCATCGTGGTGGGCACGTACTCGTCGCTGTTCATCGCGACACCCATCTTCTTGTGGGTCAACCGGCGCTTCTATCGCAATCGCGGTCACCTGGAGTGGGCGGGGGACGAAGGCGAGGCCGGTCGGCCGCTCCTGGCCGAGGAGGGGGCGGCCGTGGACGAGCACACGGGGCGCACCATCGGCGAGGAGCGGGCCGAGATCCGGGGCGAGGACCTGGCGAGCGGGGCCGTGACCCCGGATGGTCGCCGCCGATTGAGCCGCCGCCGCCGCCGACCCAAGCCGCCGTCGGATTCCTGACCCATGGCTGCTCCCGTGCGTCTTGCCCTGCGTGAGGACGCCTCGGGTGCGACGCCCAAGGACCGCGCCGCGTGGGCGCAGGCCCACGGCACCCATCCGGTCGTGCCGGCCCTGCTCGGAGCCCGTGGGGTGCCGCCGGACCGGTGGCTCGAGGTCTTTCGCCCGCGGCTCGCCGCGCTTCGGCCGCCGAACACCATGGCCGACTTCGAGGAGGCCCTCGATCTGACGGCCGATGCGGTCCTACGCGGTCGGCGTGTCGGGATCTTCGGCGACTACGACGTCGACGGCGTCACCACCACGGCGATCCTGGCCGAGACCTTCGAGGCGGCGGGCCTTCCCGTCGTGATCGAGGTGGCGGACCGCCGGAGCGGCTACGGCTTCGGCGTTGAACGGGCCCGCGCCATGGTGGAGGCGGGGGTTCGGTTGGTGGTGACGGGTGATTGCGGTACCTCGGACGTCGAGGCCCTTTCGTATCTGCGCGACGCCGGGGTCTCCACCGTCGTCGTCGACCATCACCAGGTCCCGAAGACACGGCCGCCGGCGGACGCCCTGCTCAATCCCCACCAACCCGAATGCGGTTTTCCGTTCAAGGGCATGTGTTCGGCCGGGGTCGCCTTCTACCTGGCGGCGGCCCTGCGCACGCGCCTGGCGCCGCGGGGGATCTCCTTGCCCGATCCGCGGGGGCTGTTGGACCTCGTGGCCCTCGGAACGATCTGCGACATGGTGCCGCTCGTCGAGGAAAATCGGATCCTGGCACGCTACGGCCTCGATCTGCTCGCCGCCCGCAAACGACCCGGGTTGCGCACGCTGCTTTCGGTGGCTGGTCTCGAGGAGGACGTTCCCCTCGGCGGGGACGACGTGGGTTACCGCATTGGTCCGCGGCTGAACGCGCCCGGGCGACTCGGGTCGGCCCGTCCTGCCCTCGAGGTGTTGCGTGCGCGCTCGGACGTCGAGGCCCAGGGCTGCGTCGACCAGGTGGAGGCGGCCAACGCCCAGCGCCGCGCCCTGTCCGAGCGCATCGAGGCCGAGGCCGTCGCGCGGGCCGAGGCTGCCGTGGCCGAGCGGCCGGACCGTTCGGCCCTGGTCCTCGCGGACGCCACGTGGCATCCGGGACTCGTGGGCATCGTGGCGGGCCGTCTTGCGGAGAGTTACGGGCGGCCGTGTGCGGTGTTGTCGGTCGACCGGGCCGAGGGCCGCGCCACCGGATCGGTGCGCAGCTTCGGTGGCGTGGACGTTCGCGCCGCGTTGCAGGCCTGTGCGGACCATCTGGTCCGGTTCGGCGGCCATCGGGATGCGGCGGGCCTTACGGTCGCCATCGAGCGTCTTGCGACCTTTGCGAGCGCCTTCGAGGCGGCGGTGGCGGCGGCGCGTTCGGACGACGAAGAGGCACGGACACGTCGGGAGTTCGACGGACCCATTGCGTTGCCCTACGTCGATGGTCCCTTGATCGAGGCGATCGATGCACTCGGGCCCTACGGGGTGGGGTTTCCGGAACCCTGCTTCCTGGTGGAGGACGCACGCGTCGTGTCGTCGCGCGTGGTCGGTGGCCGGCACGTACGCCTTCGACTCGCCCAGGGGGCGGCCGAGCGCGACGCCATCGCCTTCGGCATGGCGGACGCCGGTCTGGCCCGGGGACGTCGCATCGATGCCCTGGTGGTCCCGTCGTTCAACTACTATCGGGGCCGCCGGGAGATCCAGCTACGAATCGTGGAACTGCTGTGACGGCGTCGGTGGGGAGCGCCGTCGCCGGGTCGGGCCCCCCTCCAATTCATCGGCGGCAGTCGGCCGCACACCGACGCATGCAATGGCGGGCGGTGGCCTCGCAGTTGAGGCGACACGTGGCGGCGTCCGATCCGCGAGCCGAGCAGCCCTCCGAGCAGGCTTCGAGCCGCCGGTCGCAGGCGGCCCGGCACGCGGCGTCGTTGCACGCGGGTGCGGGG
>RFGU01000181.1 GCA_003696955.1 Deltaproteobacteria bacterium
CCGGATCTTCCGGTACGCGGCCGTGGGGGCTCGTGGGGATGGGACTTCTCCTCCTCGGCGGGCGGATCCGTCGGCGGCGCCGCGCCTGATGCGCGTTATCGCGCAGGGCGGCGGCGGTTGATCTGCCGCCGAAGATCCCTATCCTTGCCGGCTCCGAGCACCCACTTCGGGGGCACGGCAGGAGTCGGCCGGACACGGCTCCCGCAGGGGGCGGGCGCATGCGCCCCACACCAGGACGAAGATCCCATGAGCACCTACGATCAAGCCATCGTACGCACCGGTGGCAAGCAGTACCGCGTCCAGCCCGGCATGGTCCTTCGCGTCGAGAAGCTCGACGCCGAGCCCGGAGCCACCGTCGAGTTGACCGACGTCCTGCTCGCGGGCAGCGGCGAGGACGTCAAGATCGGTACGCCGACCCTCTCCGGCGCGAAGGTCGTCGCAAAGGTCCGTGCCCAAGGTCGCGGCCGCAAGGTCATCGTGTACAAGTTCCGGCGACGCAAGAACTATCGGCGCCGTCGCGGGCATCGTCAGCCCTACACCGAACTCGCCATCGAGCGCATCGAGGCCTGAGACCGCCGGCCTCGCAGCCAACCCAAGGAGAGCCACGAGCCATGGCACACAAAAAAGGACAGGGTTCCATCAAGAACGGCCGCGATTCGAATGCCCAGTTTCGCGGGGTCAAGCGCTTCGGCGGCCAGTTCGTGCGGGCGGGCAACATCCTGGTGCGCCAGGTGGGCGAGAAGGTCAAGCCCGGCCCCAACGTCGGGATGGGCAAGGACTTCACGTTGTTCGCCCTGTGCGACGGCAACGTGCGGTTCTACCGCCGGGGACGGGAGCGGCGCACCGTCGTCGCCGTCGATCCGGTGACCGCCGCCGACGCCTGAGCGGACGCTGCGCCGCGACGGCATCGTCATGCACTTCGTCGACCGGGTTCGCGTCCACGTCGAAGCCGGCAAGGGCGGGGACGGGGCCGTCGCCTTCAGGCGCGAGGCCCACGTGGCCCGCGGCGGCCCTTCGGGGGGGGACGGCGGCGACGGCGGCGACGTGGTCCTGGTCGGCGACGAGGGGCTTTCGACGCTGCTCGATCTGCGCTACCGCAAGCACCTGCGCGCCGAACACGGTCGTCCGGGCGGCTCGAAGGACCGGCACGGCCGTAGCGGCGAGGATCTGCTGGTGCGCGTACCTCTCGGCACCGTGGCGATCTGCGAGGAGGAACTCGATGCCGAGGCGGACGATGCCCGGCGGCCGGTGCCGTGGGTGATCGGCGAGGTGCTGCGGCACGGCGAACGGTTGGTGATCGCCCGCGGTGGCCGTGGCGGGCGGGGCAACATCCACTTCCGTGGGCCGACCCGCCAGGCCCCGGACGAGGCCGAGCCCGGCACCCCCGGGGAGGTTCGCCTGGTTCGGCTCGAGCTCAAGGTCCTGGCCGACGTGGGGCTGTTGGGGTTTCCCAACGTGGGCAAGTCCACGCTCCTGTCGGCGGTCTCGAGGGCACGGCCGAAGGTCGCCGACTACCCGTTTACGACCCTAAGGCCCCACCTCGGCGTGGTGCGACTCGACGACGAGCGCACCATGGTCCTGGCCGACGTACCGGGGCTCATCGAAGGGGCCAGCGAAGGTCGCGGCCTCGGACACGACTTCCTCAGGCATCTCGAGCGCACCAAGGTGCTGCTCCACGTGTTGGCCTTCGAGGACGACCCGCGGCGGACGCCCCTGCGCGACTTCGAGGTCATCGAGCGAGAGCTCGAGCGCCACGGCGGCTTCGCCGGGCGGCCCCGTGTCGTCGCCGTCAACAAGGCGGACGTCTGGACCGCCGAGGAGCGTGCGCAAGTGGACGAACTGCGTCGGGCCCTGCCACACGACGTTCCCGTGTTCGAGATCAGTGCTGCGACGCACACGGGGCTTTCGGCCTTGCTCGACGCTTTGCACCACCGACTTTCGCAGGTGCGGGCCGCCGACGAGCACCGAAACGGGACGTGAACGGTGCCCTGGTGGCCTCGAGCCCGGCCATCGGCTCGACGCCGGTCCGGGACGGCTGCGCGCAGCGGGCGGCGCAACACGCGCGATCACGGATTCGCGCTAGCTTCGGCCAAATTCGCTTGGTACGTTGCCCACCGTGCCGGAATCGATGCGCCGGACCTTCACGCACCCGCTGGCCTCCTTGCTCTGGACCGTCGTCGTCGCGTTGCTCGTGGTGCACGGATCGGCGTGGGCCGCACCGTCGGGCGCCGACGCCAAGAGGCCAAGCACAGCCGCCTCTCCCACGAGCACGGCACCCTCGCCGAAGGCGCCATCCTCCGAGCCCGCGCCCGCGAAGGCGGGAACGCCGGTTGCGTCGAAGGCCCAGCCTCCTGCTGCCGCGTCGAAGGGGGGAAGTGGCCCCGCCACGCCTCCGAGCGGTGCCATGCAGACCAACGTTCGGGAGTCGGAGATCTACGGCGATCGGCTCGACGCCCTCGACCGGGAGATCGAAAGCCTCAAGGACCGCGTCTTCCGCAGCAAGGCGCGCCTTTCCCTGCTCAAGGAGACGGTGTTGCGTGGCGTCATGGCGGGCAGCCGCGTCATCTTGGCGCACCGCAATCGCATGGGGGCGAGTTTTCGCCTGATCAAGATCGTCTACGTACTCGACGGCGCGCAGATCTACGCACGCAGCGACGACAGCGGCGCCCTCGACGAAGAGGACGAGGTCGTCATCTTCGACGGGAACCTGCCGCCCGGTGCCCACACGGCCACGGTCGAACTGACGTATCGGGGGCACGGGTTCGGGCTCTTCGCCTACCTGAACGCCTACACCTTCGAGTCTCGCAGCACCCACACGTTCACGGCGCCGGAGAACGCTGCGATCAAGGTGACGAGCGTCGGTTTCGAGCGGGGCAACATGACCACCGAGATGAAGGACCGGCCCGCGGTCGACTGGCAGATGGTGCCGCTCGATGCCCTCGGACGTCCGATTCCCCGGGCCACCCGCGGCCGGTCGGGCGGCAAGAAGGCTTCGTCACCTTCACCCAAGGCTGCCGAGGGTTCCGCCAAGGGACGATGATTCTCCGCCCGAGCAGAGGGCTCCGTGCCCGGCGATCCGTCTTCGGCCGTGCCCTTTCGTGGGTGGTCGTCCTGGCCGTGGTCGCCGCGCCCGTGGTGCCCGAGGCGGAGGGGCGCGTTGGCCGCCGGCCGGTCCAGCTCGACCGCCTCGTCGGGGATCTGCGGGAGGCGGAGCGCGCCATCGTCGACGCCGGGCGAGCCGCGGGCGTGACGGTGGAACCGACCCCCGAGCAGCTCGCCAAGCGCTTGGTGGACGGGGAGTACGCCCTTGCCGTCGGGGATGCCGAGGCCGCCGCGATCATCTTCCTCGATCTCATCGAGCATCACCCCGATACGCCGGCGGGGATCCAAGCGGTCTACGACCTCGGTCGGGCACTGGCGCAACTGGGCATGACGCGTTGGGCCGCCGAGGTGTTCTCCCGCAACCTCGCCGACGGCCGGCCCCGGGCGCGCATGTTCCACCAGCGATCGGTGGCGGCGCTCTTCGACCTGAGGTATCTGCGGCGACCGCCGGGCTTTGCGCGCCAGCCGGGCCTTTCCGCCACGCCCGAGGCCCGGGCCCGCTTGGCGTCGCTGGGGCTGGCCACCGCCCACGGGGCGCCACCCGAAGGACCCGTGGGGCCCGCCGATGCCGGACGCCTCGAGAAGTGGGCGACGTCCTTCGCCCCGGAGAATCGGATCCCGGAGTTGGCGTACGCCTACGGTCGATACCTCTACTTCGAGGGGCGTTTCGCCGAGGCCGCCGACGAGTTGGATCGTGTCGGTCGTCCGGACGTGGACAGTGCCTTGGCCGAGTTCTCGGACAGCGGCGAGATGCTGCGGCTTGCGGCGGCCTACTTCGCGGCCGCGGCGCTCCTCGGGGACGGTCGCGACGACGAGGCGCTCGAGCGGTTCGCCCGCATCGCGGGCGGGCGGGTGACCCATCCCCGGGGGCGGCGCATCACGGAACTATCGTGGATGGCCGTCGCGCGGATCCACCACGACGCGGGGAGATACGCCGAGGCCGAGGCCGCCTACCGCCACATCGGTCGCGATTCCCCGTTCTTCGCGGAAGCCCTCTACGAGTTGGCGTGGACCTACCTGCGAGGCGGGCGGTTCGACGAGGCCGAACGAGCCTTGGACCTTTTGCTGCTGCATCAGCCGGACTCGCCGCTCGCCGCCGAGATTCGGCAGCTTCGGGGCAAGGTCAAGATCCAGCGCAAGGACTATCCCGGTGCCGAGGAGGAGTTCTTGGCGATGCGCCGGACCTTCGACGAGTTGGCGGGCAAGCTCGAAGGCCGCCTGGCCCAGACCGAGGAGGCCACGATCTACTTCGCCGCCCTGCTCGGCGACGACATGGCGCACTTCACCCTCGACCGGGTGCTGCCCGCCGGGGCGCTGCCCGTCGCCCACGGCGTCGGGCGGCTTCCCCAGGCGGAACGGGTGGCCCGGGCCGCCGGGGAACTCGGTGAGGAGATCCGTAGGACGCGGGAGATGCTCGCGCGCATGGAGGAGGCCGTGCGTGCCCGGGAGCGGGCGCGTCTCTTCACGGATCTCGGGGCCCACCTTTCGGCGGTGGACGTGGCGGAGCGGGACGTGTTCGGCGTGCTCGCAAACCTCCTCCTGCGCGTCGGCGCACGGGCCGGCGCCGACATCCCGTCGATGACCGTCGAAGTGGAACGCCGGCTCGAAGCCATCGACCACCCACCGGGCAGTCGGGGCCGAACCCGGCGCGAGGTCTTGGAGCGTCTGCAGGCCATGGGCCGGCGCGTCCACCACCTGCGGCAGCAGATCCAGGCGTACCGGGCGCAGGCGGTGGCGGCCGAGCGCTACTACGAGAACACCCGTCGCAACCAGAAGATCGATCACGAAGGCTTCTTGAAGCAGGCGGCGGACGTGCGCGCGCGCATCGTCGAACTCGACGAGCAGGCCCAGGCCATCGAGGCACGCCTGGTGCGTGTCGAGACGCGGCTGCGGTACGACGATCCCCTGTTCGAGGTACGGGCTGCCGCCAAGGCCGCCTTTCGCGATTGGGCCCAGGCGGTCTTCGCCCGACTCGCCGCCAAGGCCGACCCGGAGACCAAGGCATTGTGGAATCGGGCGATCGGGCTCGTCGCGGCCGCCGAGGCGTCTCGCCAGGCGTTGGATCGAGCGGCTGCCGTGCGCCTGAAATTCGCCATGCGGGTGCTGGCCGAGGAACGGGCGAACCTCGACGCCTACCTCGCGGAGTTCGAGAAACTGCAGGCTAGGACGAAGGACACGGTTTCGACCGTCCTCGCGGCGGGATACCGCGACGTGGTGCGGGAGCTGCGGACCCTCGTGCTGCGCAGCGAAGTCGGCCTGCTCGACGTGGCGTGGGCCATGAAGGAGATGGAACAGAAGGCCGTCGAGCGGCTCGAGCAGGAGCGCACGCGTAATCTCCAGGAACTCGACCGGCTGCTCGAAGCGGGACTGGAGGAACTCGAGCGGTGAGCCGAGGATCGCGCGCAGGACGGCCATTGGGGCGGCGCGTCGTCGTGATCGCGCCCGTCGTCGTCGCGCTCGCGTCGGCACCCGTGCGCGGTGCTCCGCGGTCGCCGGCGGGCGGTGGCACGTCGTCGGCTCCACGGCTTCCGCCGGCCACGCCGTCGCCGGCCCAATCCGATGGAACGAAGCCGGATCCTGGCGCGCCGAAGGACCCCGAGCAGAAGGCCTCGGCCCCGCCGAACCGTCCAGCCGACCAAGCTTCGTCCGCGCGGGGGCCTGCGCAGGCGCAGGAGGGGACGGGTCGGCCCGGTGAGCCGGGATCGGGCGTGGTCCTCGATCGCCCGCTCCACCCCCCCGATGCGTCCAAGCTGCGTGCGCCCCTGCCGGTGCGACCGCGCTCGCCGGCCGAGGCCGCAGCATTGCGTGACCTCGAGGTCCTGTCGATCCGCTACGGCCGTGCGGCCAAGGAGTTCGAGTCCACGGTCGCCGATCTGATGGTCATCGGCTACGTGCAGGGCCGGCGCGCCATGCACGCGCGGTACAAACGGGAGATCGACGAACATGCCGCGAAGGCGCGCAAGCTGCGGGCGCAGGCCATCGTGCGCTATCAGCGATTCCTCGAGCTGCATCCGGACGACCCGACGTGGACGCCGGAGATCCTCTTTCGCTACGCCGAACTGGAATTCGAGGCGGCCAACGAGCGCTTCATCCGGCAGGAGGAAGCGTACGAAAAGGCCCTCGAGGCCTACCAGGAGCGCCTCGAGAAGGATCCGAACGCCGAGGCTCCGGTGGCGCCGAGCCCCGAGTACGACAAGGCGATCTCCCTGTTCGGGCAGGTGATCGAGCGCTTCCCCAACTATGCCTTCGGCGACGCCGCCCTCTACATGCTCGCGACGTTGCTTTCGGAGCAGGAGGACTTCGACAAGGCGCGGCTCGCCTATCTGGCACTGGCCTGCAAGAACAAGTTCACGCCGCCGGACCTCTCGGAGGAATTTCCCACGATCAAGGCCTACGAGCCCGGAGACTACGAGGGCTGCGCTCCGTGGAAGGAGGGCAGCAAGTACGTTGCGGAGGCCTGGTTGCGCATCGGTGAGATGCACTACGACTTCGACGAGCTCGATGCCGCCCATGCGGCATACGCCATCGTGGCCGCAGATCCGCGTGGCGATCTCTACGACGAGGCACTCATTCGGCTCGGATGGACCCAATACCTCATGGCGCGCTTCGCCACGGCCGCCGAGACCCTCGATACCTTCGTGCGCTACGCCGACGAACGCCGCAAGCAGGGGGACGAGGAGGGGGCCATCCAGCTGCGGGACGAAGCCGTCAAGTACATCGCCAAGATCTATGCAGAGGACGACTGGGATCAGGACGGCCGTCCCGACCGGGTCACGGGGCTCGCCCGGCTCGACCGCGACTATGGCGCGCGCAAGGACGAACCCCACGTTCCCGAGATCTACGCGGCCCTCGGGGACCTCTATGCGTACCAGACGGACTACCAGCTGGCCATCGAGCTTTGGGAGCTGACCTTGCGCAGATGGCCGCTGGCACCGACGGCGCCCCAGATCCAGCTCAAGATCCTGCAGGCGTACACCATGTTGCAGGATGCCGACGGTGCGATGCGTGCCCGGGATCGTCTGGCGACGAACTACCTGCGCGGCACCAAGTGGTACTACGCCAACGAGCACGACCCGGACGTCATCGAGGCGGCCCAGAAGCTGGCCGAGGAAGCCCTGGTGGCGACCGCCCTCGATCACCACCAGCGTGCGCAGCAGCTCAAGGCTTCGGGAGACCCGCTCGCCAAGGAGGAGTACGCCATCGCCGCGAAGGCATACGCGGCCTATCTTGAGCGGTTTCCCGACTCGGAGAGTTCCTACCAGTATCGCTTCAACTACGCCGAGGCGCTCTTCTACAGCGACCAGCTCCAGGCGGCGGCCATCCAGTACGAGGAGGTCCGCGACTCGAACCTGGACAACCGGTTGCAGGTGGACGCCGCCCTCGGTGCGGTCGCGGCCTGGGAGGCGTACGTGCGCGCCGAGGTGGACGCGGGTCGGCTGCCCTGGCCGGACCTCCCCAAGAAGGGCACGAAGGGGCCCTTCGAGCCCATGGACATCCCCGAGCCCATCCAGAAGCTGCAGGCGGCCTACGGTCGCTACCTCGACATCGACCCGGATGGCGAGGATGCGGCGACCTTCGCATATCTGAGCGGCGAGATCAGCCAGCGATTCCGCCACTTCGACGAGGCCGAACGCCGCCTTCTGCTGGTGCTCGAACAGCATTGCGACGAGAACGTGGCCATCAATGCCGGCAAGGTGATCATCGACGGCTACGTCGCACGCGAGGATCTGGCCAAGACCCAGGAGTGGACCGAGAAGCTCATGGCCATGGGATGCGGCGAGGGCGAGGAGGGCACCAAGTTCGCCGGGGAACTCAAGAGCCTCAAGCACGCGGTGCGGTTCCAGGAGGCCATGATGCTCTACGAGGCGGGGCAGTACGAGGCCGCGGCGGACCGCTTCGTCGCGCTGGTCGACGAGGTGCCGGACGATCCCCAGGCCGACCGGGCGCTCAACAACGCCGCCGTGGCGTACGAGAAGATCGGGCGCTTTGCTTCGGCGAGCCAGACCTATCGTCGGATCTTCACGGACTATCCCGACAGCGAATTCGCGGACGACGCGCTGCTGCGCAGCGGCTTCAACCACATTCGGTTCTTCGAGTTCGAAAAGGCCATCGAACTCTACCTCGTCCTCGCCGAGGACCCGCGCTACAAGGACAGCGAGTATCGTGAAATCGCGCTGTGGAACGCGGCGGACCTCGCCGACAACCTGCAGAACTACGACAAGGCGGCGGCGCTGTTCCGCAAGTTCGCCGCCAAGACCAGCGACCAGGAGAAGGCGGCCGAGGCCATCTTCCGCGCGGCCGAGACCACGGCGAAGACGGGCAAGGCCGGCCCCACGATCAAGGCGTTCCGGGACTTCCTCAAACGGTACGAGTCGGATCCGGCCCAGGTGGGCCGTGCCCTCGAGGCCCACCTTCGCATCGGCCACACCTACGACGCCCTCGGCAAGCGATCGAAGGCGAAGAAGGCGTACAAGCGTGTCGTGGATCTCTTCGCCGCCCGCGGTCTGCAACCGGCGACGGAACCGGCGGACTACGCGGCCGAGGCGCAGTTCCAACTCGCCGAGTACGTCATGAACGACTATCTGCGGGTCAAGCTCAAGTCGACCGGCAAGCGTCTCGAACGCGAGACCAAGAAGCTCCTCGACAAGATGGTGGCGGCCGCCCAGGCGTACACCGCCGTCGCGCGATACAAGCGCGCCGACTGGGCGCTGGCGGCGACGTACAAGACGGGCTTCGCCTTCGAGCAGACGGCCATCAAGCTCCGGGAAGCGCCGGTGCCGAAGTCGCTCAAACCGTACAGCGAGCCGTGGTTCGCCTATCAGGACATCGTGGCTGCGGCAGCCTCACAGTTCGAAGCGAAGGCGATCTCGTTCTACGAGCTGACGCTCAAGCAGGCCAAGGAGTACAACATCGCCAACGAATGGACGCGCGCGGCGACCGAACGCCTCAACATCTACAAACCCGAGGAGTATCCGCTGCTGCGTGAACCGGCGGTGGCCCTCGAACTGGAGGCGAGGGCCCCGTGAGCAGGTCGGTCATGTGGCGCGCAGGTATGGTGGCGGCCGCGCTCGTCCTGGCGGCCTGCAAGCCGGAAGAACCACCCGAAGCGCCCGAGCCGGCATCCGAGCCGGCCGCGCAGAAGAAGCCGCGTCCCCCTGCGCTCGAGCCGTCCGGAGCCGGCCAGGAGGCACCCGAGGTCGGCCAGCAGGCTCCCGAGCCCATCCAACCCTCGGTCCAGGATCGCGACCCCGAGGAGGAGAAGCGCAAGATGTCGCTGTCGCGCCAGGCGAGCGCCAAGGCGCGCAAGCTGTTGCGCGAGGGCAAGCTCGACGATGCCATCTTGCAGGCGCGCGAGGCCCTGCGGATCCACGAGCTCAACGCGGAGGCGATGCTGGTGCTCGCCGAGGCGTTCTACAAGCAGGGGAAGTTCGAGCTCGCCCAAACCGTCACGTCGAGCATCTTGAGCATCGACAAGAAGGTCGTGCCGCCACGGGAGCTTTCGGAAGCGCACAACATTCGAGGCTTCGCCCTGTTGCAACTCGGCCGTCCGGAGGGGGCGACGAAGTCGTTTCGGGCGGCCGCGGAGGCCGACGCCACGAACGTGTCGGCGTGGAACAACCTTGGTGCGCGCTACATCCAGCGGGGCGACGTCAAGACGGCCATCTCGGTGCTCGAGTACGCCGTCGAACTCGACCCTGCCTTCTACAAGGCTCGGATCAACCTCGGCGCGGCCTACCGCGCGGCACGTCGGTGGAAGGACGCGGAGGCGCAGCTCTTCAAGGCACTCGAACTCAAACCGAACGACCCGCTCGCCCACTTCGATCTCGGCCTGCTCTACCTCGACGCCGATCCGTTCCCGGGGCTCGATACGATGACCCGGTACGAAAAGGCCATCCAGCACCTTACAAAGTATCGGGAACTGGTGGCGACGCGCCCGCCCGAAGGCCCGCCGCGTCGTCCACCCGCCGTCGGCCGCGGCAAACAGGCCCCGGAGCCCGTCAGCCCGGAGCGTGCCGAGGCGTACATCCAGGTGGCGAAGAAGGGGATCGAGCGGGAGAAGCGACGCATCGAGCGAGAGAAGCGCCGCAAGGAGCGGGAGGCCAAGAAGAAGCAGAAGGCGGCGGGCGATTCGGGCGAAGGCGATGCGGAGGCGGGGGCCAAGTCACCTCCGGACGCATCGCCTTCCGAGAAGGAGGCACCACCTTCGGGTGGAGCGCCCGATGGTGATGCTCCGGCGCCGGAGAAACCTTCGCCGGAGCAACCGGCCCCGAAGGCCCCTTCGCCCCAACAGCCCGCGCCGCAGAAGCCGGCCCCGAAGGGACCTTCGCCCAAACAGCCCGCGCCGCAGAAGCCGGCCCCGAAG
>RFGU01000182.1 GCA_003696955.1 Deltaproteobacteria bacterium
CTTCGGGGGGGGCGAGCGGGACCACCGGGACCAACGGAACCTCGGGGTCGGGTGGGGGGACCACGGGCGGGATCACGTGCGTGCCGAGCGAGCCGGTGGTGCCCCTCGACACGTGCGAGGCCCTCGGCGCGAGCATCGGCGCGGACTTTGCGTCCGACTACAGCTGCTGGGACATGGGCGCGCCACCCGGCGTGCCCCTCCCCTTGGGCGGCGTCATCGGTGTGCCCGGCGATCCGAACCGCCTCATCGTCGCCGGGAACGCCGGCACACCCGAAGCCACGCTCTACAGCGTCGGCGTGGCGCGCGACGCCGACTGCCGGATCTTGGGGTTCGACGGCTCCCCACCGGTGCTCTGGTCCACCGCGCCGGACCAGGTGGGCGACCTCGTCTTCGCCCCCGGAGACGTGCTCATCTATTCCACCGAGTGGCCGGAGTGGATCGGACAGATCAAGCCGGGCAGTTCGTCCCCCGACCGGGTGGACGAGTTCCCGGGACTCGGCCCACCCTTGTCCAAGGCCTTCGTTCCCGCCGGTTTTGCCAATGCCGGAGATTTCAAGGTCGCCGGACCTTCCGCCGGCGACTGGAACACCATCGATCTCGTGCCCGACGGAAACGGCACCTACGATCTCGTGCCTGCCGGGCTCGAGGGAGCGCCGCCCTTCGCTTCCTTCGGTATGTCCTACGTCGCCGCCGGAAGCCCGCAGATCCTCGAACCGAGCATCCTCTATACGGTGAACCACATGGGTATCGGCGCGATCATCGTGTTCCCCGTCGGACCGGACGCGGTGCCGGACTCCAACCCATCGCGGTACCTCGTCAACGGCGTGACCGATCCCGAGGGTAGCTACCTCGATCCGCTCTCGGGACAGTTCTTCTTCACGGTGGAGTTCTTCGGGGACGCTCGGGTGCTCGTCGTCGAGGGATTCGAGCCGCAGTAGGGGCGAGTGCCATCCGGCGGGACCATGGCCCCGTCGCACCGCTGGGTATCTTGCCGGTCCGACGGCGCTTCGAGGTGACGACACCACCGCCCGAGACAACATCGGCACCGTGATCGTCCGACGGCAGGTGGAGCCGGTTCCTCTCCGTCGCGTACGCGTCCGAGTGGGCATGCGCATGCTCGACGGACCGGGCCTTCCCCTCGAAGTCACGCTACCCTCGGCTCGCCCCGATGGCCCGACGCTCCAACCTCGCACGTGCCCGCCGAAACTTCGCGTGGAACCTCGTAGGTGGCGGCGCGTACGTGGCGGCCCAGTGGGCGATGCTCATGGCGCTCGCCAAGGTGGGCCCCGAGGCCCAGGCCGACGCCGACGTCGGGCGATTCGCTCTGGCCCTCGTGGTGCTGCAGCCCCTCTATCAGGTGCTCTATGCCGACCTGCGCAACGTCCAGGCCACCGACGCCCGCCGTCTCCACGGTCCGGCGCTCTACCTGCTCGCCCGCGCCGAGGGCGTGGCCCTCGCCTTGCTCGCCAGCGCGGCGGTCGCCATTTCGTGGGGGCGTCCCACCGAGACCACGCTCACCTTGCTGGCGCTCGCCTGCGCCAAGGCCTGCGAGGCGGGCAGCGACGTCTGTTACGGCCGGTTCGAACAATGCGAGCGCATGGAGCTGGTGGCACGATCCCAGCTTGCCCGCGGCCTGCTAGGGCTCGTCGCCTTCGTGGGCACGTACGCCATGACGGTCCGCGTAGCCCTCGCGGCCTTCGCCCTCGCCGTGGCCTGGGGGACCGTGCTCGTGGCCCACGACGCCCCCGGCGCCCTACGACGGTCGGACGGCGATCCTCCGGCGTGGCCGCGCCCCACGCTGCGCACCGCCTTCGCCATGTTCGCGCGGGCGCTCCCCCTCGGCGTCGTGACCGGCATCGCATCGGCGGCGATCAACACGCCGTCCTACGTGCTCGAAGCGCAGCTTGGTACGGCCGCCGTCGGCCGTTACGCCGCCATCGCCTACTTCGTCTCGGCCCTTCGCATGCCCGCCTTCGCGGCGGGCAGCGCCCTCGCGCCCCGTCTTTCTCGGCTGCTCGCCGCCGGGGACCTGGGGCGGGCACGAATCTGGAGCGCCGGGTTGGTTGCGGCCTGTGCCGCCCCGGGACTCGTCGGGGTCGCGGGCGCCGCCCTGGTCGGACCGGATCTCCTTCATTGGATCTATCACCCCGGATTCACCGACCTGGCGGACGCGCTCTTGGTTCTCCTCGCCGGCGCCACGATCGCCTTCGCGGCCCACGGCCTGCGGCTATCCCTCACGGCGGCCGGGCGCTACGCGTCGCAACTTCCGGCGGTGATCGGCCTGCTCGTCACCACCGGGGCCGCGGCCTGGTGGCTCGTACCGCACCACGGCGTCCTCGGCGCGGCACTGGCCCTGGCCTGCGGTCGTCTGGTGCAGTTCGGCATCTACGCGATCATGGTGGCGGGCCTCTTGTGGGGCGACGGCCCCGCCCCCCATGGTCACCCCGACGACGGCTAGCGCCGCCTTCGCCCCCTGCACTGGCGCGCGCCACGACGCCGGCCGAAGGGTTGCGGCGATGGCCTACGGCGAGGGCGATGCGGTTTCGTGCGAGGGCTGGAGCGGCGCAGCGCCGGGCCCTTCCCCCTCGACCGCGGCCGGGAGAGCCTCCTCGGGACACGCACACCCCCACGACGCCGGCAGCGCCGGACAGACGAGCCGGGCGATCCGCAGGTGCCCCTCGGCGTTGGGGTGGATGTGGTCGAAGCTGCGCAGCGCCGGGGCGAGGTACGTGCGCGGGACGACCGTGGCGGCGGCGACATCCGCGGCCAGGGCCGCCTCGCGGGCCTCCGGATCGAGGTCGCGGTGGGCCCTTCGCCACCTCGGGTCGCGCTCGAGATCCCGGCGCACCGTGGCCTCGTCGCGCAAGGGTGCGTCGACCCAGCGCAGGCTCGGGGCGTCGAGCAGGTCGACGGCCACGTCGGGCAACTCGGTCGGTCGGAACGGGGCGTCGGGCCCATCGGGACGCTTGCGGGCGTAGGGGCCGAGGGCGGTCCGCGGATCGCTGCGCCCGAGGACGAAGTCCGCGATGGCCCGGGTGTTTCGGACGTAGCGAAGGGCGTCGTAGGGCCGGCGAAAGCGTCGGTCACGGTCGTCCCCCCACGGCGTGGGCGTGAGCGCCACCACCTTCATGCCCCGCCGGTGGGCCAGCTCGATGAGGCGCTTGGTGTGGTGGTTGTGGTTCGCCGGCATGCCGACGCTGTTGAGCGTCCCACCTAGGAGCAACCAGAACGTCCACCCGTCGTGGCCGAAGTCGATGCGCCGGTTCTCGAGGACCTGCTCGACGAAGCGGCGCTTCAAGGCCCAGGCGCCGAGCCCGGTCTTGGCGATGTCGACGATCTCCACGTTGGCGCACCAGTCCTCGAGCAGGTCCGGGTAGGCGTCCTTGGGCCACGCGGCGATGGAGCCGCCCAAGGAGACCACCTTGACGGGACGGTCGGGGTCCTTGAAGCGCCACGCCGGCGGCTTCGGCGCGGTCGATGCCTCGGGGCCTGCGGACGGCTGCGCGGCCGCATGGGGCTTCGCCCCGACGAACCCCGCGCCGGCGACGGCGAGCAGGACGAGACGGCGCGGTCTTGGCTCGAGAAACATGCCGAGGCGAGGCGCCCGCGAAGGGTACGCCGCGAGCCCACGGACGCAACCTCCATGCGGCTGATTCACGGCCCGGCGCCGCACCTGCGGCCGACCCGCCCACGATCCCGGCCGGGCACGGCGGCCGCCCCCCTCAGGGTGCGGCTTCCTCGTCCTTGCGGCGGGCGAACTCGAGGACGAGGTAGGTGATCGTCCGCGCGTCGGCCGAGGGCGGGGCGTCCGGTTCGGCGACGAACTCGAAGGTGCCCGCCTGCCACGCGAGCAGCTCGAAGAGCCGATCGTCCACGCTCGCGAAGGGGCTTGCGCTCTCGACGGCCTCGAGGGCGCCGCGGCGCAGGTGCACCACGGCCGCGTCGCCCGAAGGATGCTCGAGGTGCAGGCTGCCCGTGCGACGCTCGGTCTCGAGGAAACCGAGCACCGATCCCAGGGACACGTGGCGGAGATCGCCCCGCAGTCCCCCGACCACGTCGGCCGCGCGCGAGCGCCACCTGCGGCCGACGACGCCCGCGATCCGAGCGGCCAGTTCGTCCGGGGACGTGTCCTTGGGCACGTAGTCGTCGACCCCGAGGCGATAGCCCTTCAGGCGCGAGGCCTCGTCGTCGAGTTGGGTCAGGAACACCACGGGCACCTGGGCCAGCCGCGGCCTTGCGCGCACCATGCGCAAGAGCTGCCAGCCGTCGATGTCGGGCATCTCGACGTCGGAGACCAGGACGTGGGGAAGACGCTTCAAGGCGAGGGCCACCGCCTCGAGGGCCGACGCAGCCGCCCGCACACGCATGCCCCGTTCGCGCAGGGCATCGGCCACGGCGAGCCGGACGCTCACCGAGTCGTCCACGAGCACCACGTCGAGGCGCCCCGCCGACACCTCGTTGGCCGGCAGATCGCCGTCCACCGGCGGGTTTGCGAGGCACGCCTCGATCCGGCGGCGCCCGTCGGCGCCGAGGCCGTGCAGCTCCACCGACTGCTGGCCGGGTGCGAGCACCTCGGCCGCGGTCCCCTCGGCCCGGACGTGGGAGCCGTCCGGCAGATCGATCCGCAAGCGCACGGTCGTGCCCGCAGGCAGGGTCCGACCGAGGGGCAACACCACACGGTGGTGGCGCAGGTGATCGTTGTACGCCACCACGAAGTCCTCGAACGTGGGGAAGCGCACCGCGTACGCTGGCGGCTTCCCTGGACCTCGCGAGGGCATCGGCGCGGATCATACGTGCTTTGCCGGCCGCCTGCCGAGCCGGGTGGTACAGTGTAGGACGTGGCCGCCGGTCCCCCCACGCAGCGAGGCGGCCCGCCGGCCGCCTCCGCGTGGTTGCGGGCCCTGCGTTCCATGGCGCGTGCGTGCGCCGCCGCGGCGTCGATCCTGGCGGTGGCCTTCGGGCTTTGGTTCACCACGAGCCTGTTGCGGGCGACGAGCGACGAGTCGTCCCTCGGTGCCGGGGAACTCGTCCTGGCCGGGTTCGTGGTCCTCGGCATCCCGGTCCTCGTCGCCCTGTGGCGAACGCCGCGGCGCCCTGCGGCGGGGCTTTCGGCCCTGGCCTACCTGCCCTTCGTCTGGAACGCCCTGATGGTGTTCGTGGTGCTGCGCCTGGCACCGGCGACCGCCGCCTTCGCCCTGGCCGAGCACGGCGCCTACCTGGCCGCGACCCGGTACGGAGACACCGCTCCGGCGACGCGGGTGCTCTCGGCCGTCGGGCAACGCATCGCCGCGACGGCAAGACGGCCCGTGAACGGCAAGGACGATGCGCAGCCCCCCGAACGCACGGATCGCGACGCTCTCGTCGTTCCCTTTCGGCCGGGCGGCTCGTCGATCCTGGTGGACGTGGACGTGGCCGGACCGGCCGGCCGCAGGTCCGGGCGATACGTCTTCGACACGGGGGCATCGTACACGACGATCACGACCGAAGCCGCCCGCGCCATCGGCCTCGACGTCCCGGACGACGCGCCGCTGCTCGAGTTCCACACGGCGGCCGGCAAGGTGACGAGCCCCGTCGTGTTCCTGCCGGAGCTGCGGATCGGGGACATGCGCATCGACAAACTGGCCGTGTCGGTGTGCGACGAGTGCGCCTCCGGCGAGGCCGACGGCCTGTTGGGGCTGAACGTCGTGCGCCGCTTCCTCATCCAGACGGACTACGTGCGAGATCGTATGCTTCTCTTGCCGCGCACGGCGGACGCCTCCGGCGAGGACCGCGCCTACGACGTCCAGGCCATGAGCCGGCTCGAGCTGGTCGGTCCGCCGGACGTATGGCTCGGCACGGTGCACTGGGTCGTGCGCGTGCGCAATCTGGCCCCGATCCCCGTCGAGGACGTGGTGCCCGCCGTACGCTTCGTGGACGGCCCCACCCTCCTCGGCCGTCCGATCCCCCGCATCGAGCCGGGCGCGTCGGCGACGACCCTGGTCAAGGGGAAGGTGGGGGCGTCGGACGCTTCGTTCGTCCTGGAGCTTGCACGGGCCCGATGGTGATGCGCGTGCTGGCGATGGCGCTCGCTCCGGCCGCCGCGGATCCGGTGGGCGATGCGTTGCTCGACCTGGGCACGCGCCTCGACCCGCGATGGTTCTGGCTCGCCCTGTTGATCCCGGCCGCACTCGTGCTGCTTTGGTTCGGCCATCGCCAGCTTCGCGACCTGCGATCGTCCGCGTTCCTCGAGCCCAAGGGGCGGCCGGCCCTCGACGACGACGATGCGGTGCCCGCCACCTGGCGCCGGACCCTCGCACGCCTCGAACGTCACCCACCTACGCCCATCGCGGAGGCCGAGCCGGGGCCGGTCCGGATCCGGGGCCGGATCGTGCGCGCCAGCGAGACCTTCGGGCCCGCCGGCGACCGGGCCTGCCTCTATCGCAACCGGGCGGGGGCGCCGCCGCGGGCCGCGGTGGCCGCCGACGCCATGGTGGTGGCCGACGCCACGGGCAAGTGCGGTGTCGAAGGGCTCGCCCGCGCTCGGGTCCGTGCCCCCACCGAGCCCGTCCGCCGAGGCCACGGGAGCATTGCCCTCTACGTCGGCGACGAGGTGGAGGTATTCGGGACGTTCGACGAAGACCGCATCGAGGCCGAGGGCGCCCCGGAGCAGACGGTCTACGGTAGCATCGGAAGCCGCGGCCCGATCGAGATCCGGGTCGTCGAACGCCCCCACGCGCCCCACCACGCCTCGCCCGCATCCACCGACGATCCCGACCCGGAGCCCGCGCCATGAACCGTCTCGCCACGACCTGCCTCCTCGCCCTCCTCGCCGCCGGCGGCGCTTGCAAGAAGGACGAAGTCTCGACGCCCACGGCCACGCCGGAGGACGTCGCATCCCTCGGCGACGGGGCGGCGGAGGCCGGCCCGACCGACCCGCCGCAGGACCCCGATCCCCCGGAGCTACGAGCTGCCTTCGAGGCCTACCTGCGCGGCGACCCCGAGGCGGCCGTGGCGGCCCTCGATCCCGTGCTCGGCACCTGGGAGGGCGACGGGCGGATCCGGGCCCGGGCCATGGGCCATGCCCTCCTTGCGCTGGCCCGCGCCGAGGACGTGGTGGAGCAGGCCGAGCCCCACGCCCGCGCGGCGTCGGAGGAAGCGGCCAAGCTTCACGACCCGGAGGTCACCGCCCATGCCCGCCTCGCCGAAGGGGTGTTCGCCCTCGGCGTGGAACACTTCGACGATGCGGTCGCAGCCCTCGAAGCCGCCGCCTCCGCCGAGGCACCCGCGGAGCTTCGGGCCCTCGCCCAGATCCTGCTCGGGCAGGCGCGAATCGGGCGGGCCTACGGTCCGGGCGGCGGCAGCAAGCTCTTGCACCCCGAAGACCTCGACGCGGCCCGGGCGGCCTACGAGGCGGCCCTCGCCCTTGCGGACGGCACCCCCACGGCCGCGCTGCTCGAAGGGCGTGCCCACGAGGGGCTCGCCGCGGTCGCCAAGTACAAGGGCGAACACGAGGCGCTTTGCGAGCACGCGGCGAAGGCGTCCGAGCGACTCGCCGCCGCCGAGGCCACGGAGCGGCTCCGCGAGGGACCTCGTCTCCTCGCCGAGGCGGGACGCTGCGAGGGCGCCGGCGGCTGACCCCCGGACCGGCGGACGGAAGGCGGCGGTCCGGCACGGCGCTGTCGACACCGAGGGGCGAGCAGGTCGGTGATCCCCCCGCCGTGGCATCCGAACCCGTGCTAATAGTGACGCACGGTGTCCGCCCGAACGGCGCTGCGCGGGATCCTGCCCGCCCCCCTGATGAACCTCGTACGCGAGGCCATGCAAGCGCCGAAGCTCTGGCGCGTCCCGACGGCCGAGATTCGAACGTCGGTCCTGCCGAGGGTTTCGGCGGCCGACCTCTCGGAACTGTGGGCCCATAACGAGCACGGAAGGCAGTGGCGCGAGGACCGAGCGCGCATCGAAGCGGCCCTCGGCAGTCCGGCCTTGCTCGGCGGCGTCAATCCCGGGGACCGAGAGGCCATCTACCGAATCGTCCGAACCCGCGCGCCCCGGCGGATCCTCGAGGTGGGCACCCACGTGGGGGCGTCGACCCTGGCGATGGCGTGCGCCCTCGCCCGATGCGGGGATGCGGGACACCTGACCACGGTCGACGTCCTCGACGTGAACGCCGACGACGGTCCGTGGCGTCGTGTCGGCTCGCGCGCCTGCCCGCGAACGCTCGCCGAGGACCTCGGCGTGGGCGAACGCATCGAGTTCGTGACGCAGCCCGCCATGGAGGCACTGCGTGCCGCCGCGCGGGACGGCCGACGCTTCGACCTCGTCTTCCTCGATGGCGATCATGGGGCCGCCGCGGTCTACGAAGAGGTCGCTGCCGCCACCTTCGTGCTCGCCGAGGGGGGTTGGATCCTCTTGCACGACTACTATCCGGGGGCCCGTCCCCTGTTCCCGGACGGTCGCGTGATCCCGGGCCCCTACCGTGCGCTGCAACGGCTCCGGCGCGAGACGCCCGGACTTTCCGTCCGTCCCTTCGGCCTGCTTCCATGGCCGACCAAGCAGGGTTCGCACGCGACGAGCCTGGCGTTGGTGGTTCGGGCGTAGGCCGCTCGCCGCGGGCGACGGGCGGACGGGGCGCGGGGACGGAGGACGCAGCGACGGCGCACGGGCGGGTGGTGGACGGCGAGCGGCGGGCCGCGGGCGGCGGACGGA
>RFGU01000183.1 GCA_003696955.1 Deltaproteobacteria bacterium
CACTACCACCTGCTCGGCACCGACATCGAAGGCTGCCTGCCCGACTTCGTCCGCGACTTGAACGCCCTCCCCCCCCGCGCCCTCAACGCCCTGCGCGGCCTCAGCGGCACCAACTTCGAAAAGGGCTACGGCCTCGTCCGCGTGCTCTCCGGTGAGAAGGCCCTCGAGCACGCCGCCTACACCCTCGCCAATCCGGTGGCCGCCGGCCTCGTCGCCCGCGCCAGGGAGTGGCCGGGGCTCTCATCGGTGGGGATGAAGTACGGCAAGCCCGTGCGAGTCGAGCGACCCGCGGTGGGGCTGTGGTCGGGCAAGGCGGGCCACGCCGCGCGACGGGCATCGCAACGCTCGAAGAGGGCCGCCTACGCCTGCCGCACCCGCCTGCCCGAGCACGCGGAGTTGGTCATCGAGCGACCACCGGTGCTGCCCAAGCTCACCGACGCACAGGTGCGCGCCAAGGTGATGCGACGCTTGAAGGCCCGCGAGCGTGCCATCGCGGCAGAGCGTCGCCGCCGGGGCCGTACGGTGCTCGGGGCACGCAAGGCCAGCCGGGTGCACTACCTCTCGGTCCCGATGCGGGAGGAGATGTTCGTCCGCAACCCGACGTTCTCGGGGGTCGTGCACGAGGCCCGCCGAGCGATGGCGGCCGCGGTGACGGCCTTCCGCCGGGCGTACCGAGCGGCGAGCCGCCGATTCCGCGAGGGCGTGCGGGACGTGGTGTTCCCGGCAGGCACGTGGCTCTACCGCGTGCGCTATCAGGCATGCTGCGAGACGGCGGCGCCGCCCTGACGGGACGCACCGTCCTCTTCACCGAAACCCGTGCGACCAAAACGGACGGGCGTGGGGCAATTGGCGAACCGTCCAACCCCGAGCGCCTCTCGGAGCGAGGCGACGCATCGTTCACGATTTTGCAATCCATCGATCGCAACGTGTCGCCGCGTTTCGCGACGTCGCGCATCGCCCGACGAGGCAGCGGCCCCACAACGCCGGTCTCCGTCCTGAACACCGCATGACCTTCGGGAAGGTACCCTTCTCGGGAAGGTACCCTCCCTCGGGAAGGTACCCTTTCGGGAAGGTACCCTTTCCGCATGACCTTCGGGGAGGTACCCTCTGCGCGGGCTCCGACCCCTTCCGGCTCGGGCGCTACGTGGCCCTCGAGCACGTGGGTGCCGGCGGCATGGGGGTGGTGTACGCCGCCTACGACACCCACCTCGACCGCCGGGTCGCCCTCAAGGTCCTGCGGCGCTCGTGGGGATCGGCCGCCGACGAGGGGCTGCTGCGCGAGGCCCGAGCGCTCGCCCGCGTGACCCACCCCAACGTGGTCGCCGTGCACGAGGTGGGGCAGGACAAGGGGCTGGTCTACATGGCCATGGAGTACGTGGACGGACCGACGCTGCGCCAGGCCATGGCCGGGACGCCGTCGCTGTTGGCCGCACGCGAGCTGCTGCAGCAGCTCCTGCGGGGGGTCGGCGCCATCCACCGGGCCGGTCTGGTGCACGGCGACCTCAAGCCCGACAACGTGATGATCGCGCGTGACGATGGGGGCGACGTGGTCAAGATCCTGGACTTCGGTCTGTCGGCCAGGCTGCAGGCCGAGCCCAGCCCCGCGCGGGAGGGGCCGCAGCCCGGGACCCCGGGGTATCGCGCGCCCGAGCTGGCCAAGGGGCATCCCCCCGACGTTCGCTCCGACGTCTACGCCGCCTCGGCCACCGTCGCGGAGATTTTGCTCGGTCGCGTGCCTCGCAGCGCCGCCGATCTGGGCGCGCGTACGCGGTGGGGGCGTGCCCTGCCTGCGCCCTTGCGTCGGGCCCTGCTCCAGGGGCTCGCAGGGGAGCCGCCGGCCCGATCCTCCAGCGTCGAGCCCCTGGCGCGGGCGCTCGCCGGCAGCTCCCGGCGTCGGCCGGCCCTCGTGGCCGTCGGCGTCGTCGCCTTGGCGGGAGCGGGGCTCTTCGCGTCGCGGACCGAACTGCCGCCGGACCCTTGCGCGCGTGTGGCATCCTGGGCCGACGAGGCCTGGCCCGCGAGCCGCCGCGCGCAGGCCCTCTCGCACCTCGGAGCCGGGGCCGCGGAGCTCGTGGCGCAGGCCGACGAGTGGGTCAAGCGCTGGACTGGGCAGCGCATGGAGCTGTGCCGCGCGCCCGCGGTCGGGGAGGTCATCCGCACCGCCCAGGAGCTGTGCATGCACCGCGCCCTGCAGGCCGCCGAGCCACGGCTTACCGCGCTCGCCGAGCCCCCTCCGCTCGCGCCCGACAAGGCCCGCGCCATGCTCGCGGGGCTACCCGACCTCGAGCGCTGCGACGACCTGGTCGCGCTCCAGCTTCGCACGCCTTTGCCCGAGTCCCCCGATCTGCGCGCCCGGATCGACCAGGCCTTCGCCGCCGTCGAGCACGCCAACGCCCAGAAGATCCGCGGCGACTTCGTGGGGGCGGCGCGGGAGGTGCAGGAGATCCGCCCGGAGGTCGAGGCGTTGGACCACCCGCCCCTATCTGCGCGCTTTGGCGTGGTGGCCGGGGTGATCCTGCTGCTTCGCGGGGACGAGGAGACGGCGCGCTCGGACTTCGAACGCGCCTACACCCAGGCCCTGGCCGGGGGGGACGACGAGGCCGCCCTCGACGCCGCCATCGAGCTGGTGCACCTTGCGGGCGCGGCAGGAGATCTGGCCGCCGCCGAGGCCTGGGCCCTGGCCGCCCGCGGGATCCACCGTCGCATGGAGGGGCCGGCCGAGCGCCTGGCCACCTTGGAGCTGGCCCTGGGGATCACCTACAACGAGAGCGGTCGCCCCGCGCAGGGGCTCGCGACCCTGGATCGCGCGGCCGAGATCTTCGCCGACCTCCCGAACCCGCACCCTACGATGGCCACCACCGTGAACATCAACCGGGCCGAGTCCCTCTTGGGCCTGGGGCGCGCGGACGAGGCGGCTCGCCTGGCGGACGCGACCATCGCGGCCCAGGACGCGGCGCTCGGCGCCGACCACCCCTACACGGCGGGGTTCTTGGCGGTGGCGGCCCGAGCCCACCGCGCGGCCGGCCACCGCGACGAGGCCCTGGCCCGGATCGCGCGCAGCCTCGAGCTCGACGCCTCGCCGCCGGGGAGCCCGCGCCGCCTGAAGTGGCGGCTGTGGCGGGCGGAGCTCCTGCTGGAGCTCGGGCGACGTGACGAAGCCCGCGACGAGCTGGTCGCCCTGCGCGCGGCCGGTCCCCTCGCCGAGGAGGAGCGGCCCCGGGCGCGGGCCCTGGCCGAGCGGCTGGGGCTCGGCGGCGCGGCGGCGGACGACGAGGCGCCGGGCTCGGCCGCCGCGCCCCGACCTGGCCCCGGGTGACCGCGTGACGCGGAAGGGGGATGGAACTGCGGCCACCCGGGGCTTCACCCCGTCCTATCGGTACCAAGAGCCATAGATGCGGAAGTTCGCCCCGTCGTGTTGCTGCCAGATCGCGATGGCGTTGCCCGCCCCATCCATGGCCACGTCGGTGCGGATGGCGGTCCCTGGGGCGTTCTCCAGGGCGACCACCGGGCCCCAGGCGTTCGCGACGCGCGCGTAGCGGCGGGCGACGGCGTCGTTGACCGAGGGGTTGACGTCGCTGCGGCGCCAGACGACCACCGCGTTGCCGGCGTCGTCCACCGCCACGTTCCAATCTGCGATGTCGAACTGCGCCTGGTCGAGGAGCATGGCCGGGGTCCAGGTGTCGGTGTCGAAGTCGTAGAATTGCGCCCAAAGCCGGCGCTCGTCCGTGCCCGCGTCGATCTCGCCATAGACCACCATGGCGTCTCCGGAGGGCGTGACGGCGATCTTGGGTCCGTAGTAGTTGTTCATCGGATCGGCCGCCAGAGGGACCGGCGCCCCCCACCCGTTCTCGTAGTGGATCGCGTAGATCGCGGTCTCCGGCTTGTTGCCGTCCTCCTGCCGCCAGGCGACGATGGCACGGTTCGAACCGTCGATCCCGATGGTCGGGTCCGAGGCGTCCCCGGGGAGGTTTGCGAGGACCTCGGGGCCTCCGAAGCCGTTGGCATTGAGTTGCATCTTTCCGGGACCGCCGTCGGCTTGGGTCCACACCACGACGGCGAAGTCGGTGCCGGGGCCGTAGGCGACCTCGTATTCGTCGGACCACGCCGGGATCGTCAGCCAGGTGCCCCCGCTCCAGTCCATGGCCTGCGGCGCGGTCCAGTTCTGGCCGTCGAAGCGGCTGGCCAGGAGGCGGTCTTCGTTCCCCATGGGGCCGATCCACAGGGCCACGGCGTGGTTGCCGTCGGCGGCGACCTTCGGCGGCGTGACCGTGGACGCGTCCGCCGGCATGGAGATGTCGATCGCGGTCTCCCAGCCCATGGCGTCGACCGGGGCGCCCCGCACGATGTCCACGGGTACGCCCGGTCCGAGCCACGTGCCCCATCCCGCGCCGGACGGGCGGTCGAGGGCGATCCGAGGCGCCGAGGTCGACCCGTCCACGGTCGTGGGGGCCTGCCAGGTGTTCCCTGCGCCGTCGTAGCGCCGGGCCCCGGTCTCTGCGCCGTCCTCCGCCCAGACGACGTGGGCGTTCCCTGCATCGTCCGCGGCCGCGTCCGGGTCGGCGCCGTCGACCCCCGCGGGGCTGAGCGCGACCGGGGCCTGCCACGTGCGCATCTCGGCGCAGGCGCCCATGTCGCAGGTCCAGCCGTCGGGGCCGCAGAGGTTGCCGCAGCCCCCGCAGTGGGCGGTGTCGGTCTGGGTGTCCACGCAGCCGCCGTCGCACATGGTCTCGTTCGGTGCGCAGGCTCCGCCCGTGCTCCCCATGGTGCCGCCGCCGGTCCCCGTGTCCCCCGTGGATCCCCCGCTGGTGGAGGAGCCCGTCCCGGTCGTGGTCCCCGTCCCGGTCGTGGTCCCCGTCCCGGTCGTGGTCCCCGTCCCCGACGATGAGGAGGTCCCGGTGGAGGTCCCCGATGAAGAGGTCCCGGTGGAGGTCCCCGTCCCCGAGGTCGAGGAGGAGCCCCCGGTCCCACCCTCCGTGTCCGTGCCGCCCCCGGAGCTGTCGTCGCCACAGGCGACCAGGAAGAGGGGGGCGCAAAGCAGGGGTGTGCGAAGGTGTCGAAGGTTCATACCCAGCGGTTCCGCCACGCCGCCTCCTGATCACCCCGCCCCCGAAAAACTCCACCCAAGCCCGGGGCCGAGCTCGAGACCGGGACCGGGTCCGCGTCCGAGCCCGAGTTCGAGACCGCGGCCGAGCCCGAGCCCGGGCCCGAGCGCGAGACCGAGACCGGGGGCGAGGCCGAGGCCGAGGCCGAGACCGAGATCGTGGGCGAGACCGAGCGCGAGCCCCCCGCCGCTCGCCGTCGTGCCCTTCGCCGGCCGCCGCCCGCTGTCTCGCCGCCCGCCGTCTCGCCGTTCGCCGGCCGCCGGCCGCCGTCTCGCCGGCCGCCATCTCGCCGTTCGCCGTCGCCGTCACCGGGCTGGCGCCCGAGGCCGAGTCCCGGGCCGAGCCCGCGGCCGCCGTCGCCGGCCGCCACCCGCCGTTCGCCGATCGCCTCCGTTCCTGCGAATCGTCAGCGATACCAGCTCACGTAGACCTGGTAGTTTGAGCCGCTCGACTGCTCCCACGTGGCCAGCAGGTTCCCGGCGCCGTCGACGGCCAGCTCGGGGAAGTTGGCCGGCTCCGGGGAGGATTCCACCGCCGCCACCATGCCCCAGGCGTCGGCCACCCGGGCGTAGCGGCGGGCGACGACGTCGTAGGGGTCGGTGTTGGCGTCCCGGCGCGTCCAGAGCACGCCGGCGTTGCCCGCGGCGTCCACCGCGACGGACCAGGCATTGATGTCGTCGCCGGCCTGGTCGAGGAGCATGGCGGGCGCCCAGGTCTCGGACTGCGGGTCGAAGCGGTGGGCCCAGAGGTTCGTGACGTTCATCCCGGCGTCGACCTCGGCGTAGACCACCATGGCGTCCCCGGCCGGACCGACGGCCACCTTCGGGGCGAGCGCCACGCCGTTGGGGTTCGCCGAGAGCTCGAGGGGGGCGGACCACCCGCCGGCGTAGCGGGTGACGAAGACGCGGTGCACGCTGCCGCCTTGCTCCACCTGCTCCCAGGTCGCGATCGCTCGATCCTGCCCGTCGATGGCGATGTCCGGCCGGGACGCGTTGCCCGGCAGGGACGAGATGATCTCGGGTCCCCCGAGGCCGTTGGCGTTGAGGACCATCCGAGCCATGTCCACATTCCACTGGGGCCACACGGCGATGACGAACCCGGATGGGCCCACGTCGAGGGCGAAGTTGGTGTCGTCGGGCTCTCCCCAGGAGGCCCCCTCCCAGTCCAGGAGCACTGGCGCTCCCCAGCCCATGCCGTCGTCGTTGACGCTCGCGCGCAGGCGCAGGGGGTTTCCGTCGATCGATCCGAGCCAGGCCACCGTCATCCGGTCGCCGCCGGCGGCGGTGTGCACCGTGCCGATCTGCCCGGTGGCGTTCATGGGGATCGACATCACGTCGCTGGCCATGCCCCACGATCCGTCGAAGGTTGCCGCCCGGACGGCTTTCCCGTTCGCGGAGATGAGACGCCAGGCCGCGATGCCTGCTCCGCTCGCGCGCTGCAGGTCCGCGACCGGCGGCGAGGAGATCTGCGCGGCCAGGACCTCGGCGGCCCCCCACTGCTCCATCGCGCCATCGTAGCGTGCCGTCCACCCGGCGAAGTTCTCCGTCCAGACCACCGTGGCGTTGCCGGCGTCGTCGGCCGCAGCCTGCGGCCTCGAGCCCTCCACGGCGCCGGAGATGGCCACGGGGGTCTGCCAGGCGCGCGACTCGGCGCAGGTGCCCATGTCGCAGGTCCAGCCGCCTGGGCCGCAGAGGTTGCCGCAGCCCCCGCAGTGGGCGGCGTCGGTCTGGGTGTCCACGCAGCCGCCGTCGCAGGGGGTCTCGCCCGGAGCGCAGGCCCCGCCGGTGCTCCCGCCAGTGCCCGTGTCGCCGGTGCCGGTGCTGCCGGTGCCGGTGCCGGTGTCTCCGGTCGAGCCCGCGCTGGAGGAGGAGGAGGTCCCGCTCGTGGAGTTCCCGGTGGAGGTCCCGGTCCCGCTGCTTGAGGAGGAGCCGCCGGTGGCGCCCTCGGTGTCCGCCCCGCCGCCGGAGCTGTCGTCTCCGCAGGCGGTCGGCATCAGGAGGAGGTAGGCGCAAAGCAGGGGGGTGCGTGCAAACTCGAGGTGCATACCCGGCGGTTCCCCCCACGCCGTCTCCTGATCACTCCGCCTTCTGAGCTCCCCGCCCACTAGCACCGTCGATGGGGCCCGCCTCGCGAGAAACGGGGCGCCCCGGCTGGACGAAGCACTTCACACGAGGCAAGGCCGAATTTCCAATTTGAGCGCTTCCGGTCGCGCCGCGGACCTCCGTCCTCGGCCCCCCTGGTCCGCGATAGCCAGGCATGGAGGGGGCACGACCTCGGGCGTGAGCACGCCGTCGTCCGCGACGGCCGGGCATGGGGGCAGCACGACCTTGGGGCGTGAGCACGCCGGGCGGGCCGGGAGTGCGCACGCGAGGTGCACCTTGCCGCGAAGGCGAGGGCGCGTCCTCGAGGATCGCCGGGTCGAGGTGCGCGTTCGAGGCGCGCGGGCGGCCCAGGCCAATCGTCACCGACTTCGAGCTGGCGTTGCGAGGTAGGGAGGTGGATCCAATCCCCGTGGGCGCGGGGTAACCGATGGGCAGCGGCTGAACCTCAATTATAGATCAAGGTAGGCGTATGGCACGAGACTCCAATGCGGGTGTGCCGGCCGTCCCCCGAGGTGATCAACTTGCCCACGACGGTCCCGGGGGCGCAGAGCAGGTCGCTCTTGAAGAGGTTGGGGTTCGTGTTCCCTTGGCTGTCGAGGACGGTCAACTGGCCCGTCGTCACCGTGTACTGGTCGCCGGAGATCTGTACGTTCAGGGGGGCGCAGTGGAGCTGGATCCCGTCGAAGTAGTCTCCGCTATAGGTCGTCAGTCCAACGAGCCACTGGTCGTCGGGGCAGGCGATGTTGGAGGTTTGCGGGAAGTACATCGTCGCGGGCCCGGGGCCGGGGCCACGATCGGGAAAGGGTGGGTTCGTCGTGACGTCCGCGCCGTGGACCAGGGCCGGGGCTCCGCCGGGAAACGTGACGTCGATGTTGGTGGCCATGGCCCTGTGGTGGTTGATGACGAAGGGTGACGTATCGAAGGTCAAGGCCTGAAATCCGCGCAAGGGAAGCGGGGGGTAGTTCTCCAGCGGATCGACCCCCTCGCCCTGGTTGGCGTTGTAAGCGTTCCCATAGGCGTTGATGTAGGCGATCGCCCCCGTCAAGGTCACTCCCGTGGGCGGCGGCAGGCAGTCCACCGTGCAACCGTCGGCGACCATGTTCTTGGCGGCTCCGGCGTCGCAGGCCTCAACCCCGGCCTGCACGAAGCCGTCCCCGCAGACGGCGTCCTTGCACTCGGTCGTGCAGCTGTCCGTCGGGTCCATGTTGCCGTCGTCGCAGGCTTCGACGCCGTCGTGCACGAAACCGTCGCCACAGATAGCGTTCTTGCAGTCGGACGTGCAGCTATCCGTCGGGTCCATGTTGCCGTCGTCACACTCCTCCACACCCATGTGGAGCGCTCCGTCCCCGCAAATGTTCGCCAAGCAGTTGGCCTTGCAAGCTGAATCGTCGGCGTTGTTCGTGCCTTCGTCGCAGTCCTCGCCGGTTTGCACGATGCCATCGCCGCAGGTGGCGAGGGTGCAGTCCGACAGGCAGAGGTCCGAATCATCCGAGTTGCCGTCGTCACAGGCCTCCACACCAGTCCAGACGAAGCCGTCTCCACACGTGGCGACATCACAGGAGGACAAACATGCGTCCGAGTTGTCGGCGTTGCCGTCGTCGCAGTCTTCCCCGGCTTGCACGATGCCGTCGCCACAGGCGGGGAGCGTGCAATTGTTGGTGCACTGATCTTCGTCGATGGTGTTGCCGTCGTCGCAGGCCTCGCCCGGATCGACGGTCCCGTCCCCGCAGCTTGCAAGCTTGCACGTGCTGCTGCAGCCGTCGTCGTCGTTGGTGTTTCCGTCGTCGCAGCCTTCGCCCGGCCCGACGACCCCGTCTCCGCAGACCTGCTTGGAGCAGTCGGTCTTGCAGTTGCCGTCGTCCGCGTTGCCGTCCCCCGCGTCGCATTCCTCTCCCTGCTGAACGACCCCGTCTCCGCAGGTCGCCGCCTGGCAGATACCGTTCACGCAGGAGAAATCCTCGCCACACTGCCCACCGGCGGCACATGGACAGTCGAGCGTGCCCGGCGGGCACGGTTCCATGCCCGTCGAACCACCGGTCGTTCCCGTCGTGCCGTTCCCCGTCTCAGTGCCAGAACTCGTTCCGCATGCAAATAGCGCGAACAACCACGACAAGTGTACGTGGGAAGGTGGACCGCGGGTGAGCATGGGTTGAAAAGCTGACATATTGCAGAGCTTTGCCGTTGCCATAACTTCTTGTCAATGGCGAAATCGAAGAGGGGGGTGAAGCACCATGCCTGCGGGGCCACGCTGCCCATGGCCTGCTCCCTCAGAAACGTCCCCGCGTTGCCTGCGGAGCGCCGCCTCGGCGACCCGACGACAGCCCCGGTGATCGCGGCCGACGAACCGCCCGGGAGAGGGGGGAAGGGGAGTGACATGCGCGGGGCGCCGTCGGGCGCTGCGGAACACGTCCTCCGGACATGCGGCCGTCGCGTACGCGGGGGGCTGACGCATTGGATCTGCCCGTTCTTCCGTCACTGGTGCGGCGACGGGGCCTCGCGAAGGGAACGGTCGAAGCCCCACCGTTGGACGACGGTTCGAAAACACGACCTTCCAGGTGGGGCCCTTTCGGGATGAACCGACGTTTCCGGGGTTACTGCAGGGTGCAGGTCATGTTGTTGGCGTCCCAGGTCCCCCCTGCGACCACCTCGCACTGCCCCATGGGGCCGAAGGTTCGCCCCCAGATCTTGAAGTCGTCGAGTTGGTAGTTGGGCGTGCCCCCGTTGGCCCCGGCGCAGAGCTTTCCATCTTGCAGTAGGTTGCCGTTGATGAGGGCTTCGTCCATGTCATTCGCCAACGTCTTGACCAGTTCGCCGTCGAGATAGAGCTCGAGGGGCGCGCCCTCGCCGGAGTTCGTCCCGGTGCCGGCGTACCGCCAGGCCACGTGGTGCCAGACCCCTTCCATGTAGTCAAAGCTGGTGCAGGCGCTGAAGCTGCCCGTACCGCTGGCGCAGGTCGTGAAGGTCGCGGACGCTGTCGTGCCCTGGTAGGTTTTCCAGCCGCCGCCGTTGCCGCGAAAGTCGAGTAGGTAGGACCAACTCTCCAGGCTTTCTTCACGAACCCACACACCGATCGTGAGATCGGGGTTGGCCTGCAGGAGGCTCCCGAGATCCTGGATCGTCACCCCGTGCCCCGTGCCCGCGCACTGGGCCGCCTGCCGGTGCTTCCCCGCGATGTAGCTCACGGCCGCGTCCATCATGCCGTCGTAGCCGGGCGCCATCCCCGAGTTGGTGCCGTCCCCGTCGAACTCGTACCAAACCAGGAGTTTGGACTTGGTGCAGTTGGGCGGACAGAGGTCGGTGGGGTCCTCGTTGCCGTCGTCACACTCCTCGTTGGGATCTTTGTTCCCGTCGCCACAAAATGGCATCACGCCGCCGGTGCTGCTGGCGCCGGTGGTGCTCCCGCCAGTGCCGCTCCCGCCAGTGCCGCTCCCGCCAGTGCTGCTCCCGCCGGTGTTGCTCCCGCCGGTGCTGCTCCCGCAAGCGATCCAGCCCGAAGGTCGTGCTCGCGCGGCGGCCGGCGGAGATGAACGACCGCGGGCCGCACCACCTTCCCGACACCGGTCCTGCCTACGCGCTTCGTCTGCCAGACTCGCGTTGCGATCCGCGTCGTGCACCTGTGCCCCGCATCCGGAACCGAAGGGCTGGTCGTCGGCCCCTTCGCGCTCATGGTCGGCCGTGCCAGAAACGCTCGGACCTTTTCGGGAATCTACGGTGCGGCCTGTGCCCCGAACCATGGCCCCTGCCGGCATCTGCCGCGGAAACGGGGCTTACGCGTCGGATCCGCGGGCTCCTCCGGCCTTGGCGCGACGGGGGGGCTCGCGAAAGACAAGGTGGAAGCCCCACCGCCCGACCGAGGTCGCGAAACACGACCTTCGGGGGGAGGGGTTTCGGGAGGGGCGGCTTCGGGG
>RFGU01000184.1 GCA_003696955.1 Deltaproteobacteria bacterium
CCGAGCCGACCACCGAGCACGCGGACCATCGAGGGGAGCGGCTCCGTCCAGATCCCGTACACGGACCGCAACGGTTCCCTCCGCCACGATGGCCTCACCGTCGACCCAGACGTCGAACCGCGCCACCTCCTCCCCTGCCTCCAGCCATACCGGATGCGGACCCGACACCGCTTCACCGGACGGGCCGGCTGCCTCCACGAACACCTCGAGGTCGAGCGGCTGGACATCCGACGCATCGGTGCGCTCGAGGTCGACCGAAAGGCGCGTGCGACGTCCGGCGACCAGCGTGCCGTCTCGGACGACCGTCTCGCCATCCGCCGAAAGGGGCATCTCGACGGCCTGGTTCGCCACGATCCGTGTGATGGCGACGCGACTCGTCGTATCGTCCGATCCTGCGATGCAACCCGCTACGGTGGTGCACGCGAGTGCCCCCCCGACGATGCAGCGCCCCGTCACGAACGTCATGGTTCTACGATACCGACGTACAAGGTGGCGGGCCGCGAACGATCGACGAGCACGGCGTCGTCGACGCCGTCCCCGTCGAGGTCCACGGTCACCCCCCAGACCGCGTAGGGGGCCGGAACCATCGCCCTCGGCCACCGTTCGGGTTCCATGAGGTCCAGGACCACATGGGGAAACGCGTCGAGGTGGCCCGCCATCAGGTCTACGCGGCCATCGGCGTCCCAGTCCCCGAGGATCGGCTCGGGCGTCGGGTCACCGGGACCTTGCCATTCGTTGGTCGGTGCCACGATCTCTCCGGAAGGCCCCGCGACCGGGACGGCATCGGGCGCACCCAGGTACGTAGCATAGCGGCCGGTCGAAGGATCCACGACGACGAAGTCGCCCAGACCGTCCCCATCGAAGTCCGCCGCCGCGATGCCGCCCCGTTGCGGCCCCACGTTCACCGTGGCGCCCACGACGAGCGTGCGGTCCGATGCCCCCCGGACCACGTAGACCTCGCCGGCTGCATCGTCGGAGACGAGCACGTCGTCGTGACCATCTCCATCGACGTCGGCCACCGCCATGCCGTGACCCGGAAGCTGGTCACCGACGGCGAGGATGCCGAGCGGATCCCCGGGGACGAACGCCCCCGCCCCGCCCCAAACGATTCGAAGGTCGAGGGTGTCGGCCGGCGTCACGCAGGTCGATGCGACGTCGTCCCGACCGTCTCCGTCGAAGTCGCCCACCACGGCGTCGGCACAAAGCTGGTCGTCCCCCGCGAATATGGTCGAACCGGCCACGAGGTTTCCGACCCCGTCGTTCTCGTACCACCGTATGCCACCTACGCCGTCCGCGAAGACGTCGAGATCCCCATCGGCGTCGGCATCGGCGAGGACCACGAAGAACCCCGAAAGCACATCGGCGCCATCGAACGGAATCGAAACGGGTTCTTCGAGCCCCCCGAATCCGTTGTTGCGGTACCAACGAAGCCCTTGGAACGTCGATTGGTACCCTGCCACGACCGTCAGGAGATCGCGGGCGCCGTCGCCATCGAGATCGCCTGCGGCGAGATCCATCACGAGGCCGTCGGCCTCGGTGTATTCGGCCCATGCGGGCACGCACAGCGTCCCCGGCGTCGGAAGGCCGTCGAAACACATGCCGCCCGTAGACCCGGCCGCCGCCTGCGTGCCGGAGGTACTCGTCGACTCGGCGGTCGTGTCCCCGCCGCCCGGCGTCCCGCAGCCCGCGTGCGCGACCGCTGCCGCGCACAACACGGCACGGCCAGCCGAACCGATCACGTCGTTCTTCGATCTCATGGAACGATCTCCTCGAACCATCGGTAAGGACCCTCGCCCGTTTCTACCATGGCCACGCTTCGGCGCATAGCCTCCCAGGGTTCCCGCGCCGCAGCGAGGACGCCGCCCACCTCGTCCGCCGCGACAGCGTGCAACCGGACCGGTGCGTCCGGAGATGAACTCCTTCCCGAAGGTCCTGCACGTGGACAACTCCTTCCCGACGGCCTCGTTCTTCCGCGGCGTCGAAACGGAACCTCCGGAGGCCGTGGAGGCGATCGCGATGGACACGCGGGGCCCCCAGATCGACGCGAGATGAACTCCTTCCCGATGGTCGTGCGAGGGGCGGGTGAACTCCTTCCCGATGGCCGCGTTCTTCCGCGGCGTCGAAACGGAACCTCCGGAGGCCGTGGAGGCGATCGCGATGGTCATGCGGGGCCCCTACATCGACGCGACGCGAGCGCACGTTCCGGGATGGCAGCAGAAGGTGTGCTTCGAGCGGTTCCACGTGGCGACGTATTTGGGGGATGCCGTCCACGAGGTCCGCAAGGAGGAGCACAGGGCACTTCGGGCACCGGCGACGACCGTCTGGCGAGAACGCGGTACCTGTGGCCGATGGGCCCGGAGAAGCGGGCCCGTCCGGGCCGAGAGCGGAAGGATGCGTTCGACGCACTCCGGGCGAGCAACCTGAAGGTGGCGCTGGCGTGGGCGCTCAAGGAGACCGCCCGCGGGCTATCGGGCTATGCGGCGCGGGTGGGCGCTGCGGGCGTGGAAACGCTGGCTGAGCTGGGCGAGTCGCTCACGACTCGAACCGATGTGGAAGGTGGCACGCACGGTCAAGGAACACTTGTGGGGGATCGTCAACGCCGTCGTGCACGGAGTGACGAACGCAATGGCCGAGAGCCTGAACGCGAAGATCCAATCGCTGGAGAAGAACGCCTGCGGCTACCGCAACCGGCACCGCTTCCGCACGGCAATCCTGTGCCACTGCGGCAGCCTCGACATGCACCGGCGGCCCGCTGCCCACACGAATTCCTAAAGCGCCAACATGGAAACGGGACCCCGCCCGAAGGTCGTGCACATTCAATGTTGGCTGGACCGATGACGAGCTGGGGGCTCTTGCCCGTGCCGGATACGACCGCGTTGGGACGAGCCCTTGGGGGGAAAACGGTGCCATCGAGACGGCGTGCCGGGGGATGGCCACGGGAGGCACCGGGGCGCCGCCGGGACGGGTGATTGTCGGTTGCATCCGGGGCCGGAACTCAGGGCATGGGTGCCCCGCGATGGTCGGGGGCGCTCGTATCGGGCACGCGACCTTTCGGTGAGCACATTCCCCGATACATCGCACCCTCCTCGTGTCGGGCGCACGGCCTTCGGGCGGGCACATTCGTGGTGTGCACCACCTTCGGGTGGGCGCATCTCTGGCGGATACATCCGCGACGAGACCTCACCCTCCCGGTATCCGGGCGGGAGGTGGCGATGCGGGACTCCCTGGCTCGATGGGAACGATGCGGAAGCCGCCCTCACGCCGGACCCACGTCAATCCGAGGTCGAGCAGCCGCGCCGCGTATCTCCACGTTCCATGGGCGGTGTCCTCCATGACGAGGATATGTCCTCCGAGGGGGAGGTGACGTTCCAGGTAACGGGCACGTACGTACCGGCGCACGCTCGCACAGAGGAAACGCCGAGGGACCACGGCTGTCCACGGAGCGTGCCCACGGATCTCGGCAGCGATCATCGCACAGCTTTCCGCGCTCGCGTCCGTTTCCCCACCACGTGTAAGATTCGATGCCATGATGACGGGAAGGATCCTCTCGGCCACGAGCGGGGATGCGCGTACGCTGGCGAGCAGTGAACCGGCGAGGCCGCAGCCCGGTGCAGCAACGATGAGCGCACGGTTCTCGCCGAGGTGCCGCCAGAACGGATAAAGGCCGAGTCCTGTGACTGCCACCGAGTAGGCGAAGCCGCACAACACGACGATTCGACACAGGCCTCTCGGCAGTCTCGTCCATCGGTCGAGGAACCCGAAGTCCATGGGTCTACGGTCGCTTCCGATTCGGTGTCGTGCATCGTGCGGTTGTCGGCCCCCGTGGTGGCTCCTTCCGACGACTCCGCTGGCGGCACCATCGCCAGATGGGGCCATGGAGTCTTGCGTGCATGCAACCTCCGAGGGCCGCGGAACGATCACCCATTCGGTTCACCAACGTTCGCCCCATTCGGACTTCATGCGCACCAGATGCTCTCGATACTTGCGGCGCGCGTCGGGCGTGTGGACCCTCCATGGGTCTGATGCCTCGAAGAGATATACGTCCTCGACCACCCGCCTTCCTTCGGGACTCGCGAAGGGGTCCGGATCCGACACGGTCGTCCAAGGGGTCGGAGGTGCAGCCGGATCGAAGTGGACGTAAGATGCCAGAGCCGCCAGAAGGCTGGCCCCGAACAGGACCCGCGAGCGTCGGCGCTTCCCTCCGTCCGTCGGAGATTCTTTGCGATGTGAGGATCGATGTGCCGTTCGGCGCACGGATGCTTCGCGGGAAGCGCCTTGGGGATCATCCGGGGATTCCGAATCGTTCGGATTCATCCTCGAATTGGGACTCCTGGGTAGAAATAGCCGTCATACTCTTCGCCCGTGGCAGGATCCGTGAAGGTCTGAAGGAGACAATTGCATCCGCTGTTACACGGCGAGCAACTCCACCCACGGTCGGTACTGATCGAATCGCACGATGGACATGAGGTGATTCCCGGATCCATCCAATATAGGTTCAACCCGTCGGAAGAGGCCGAATACGCACGGAACTCGTCGGAATGATCTGCTCCGGCACCAATGGCGTCGGGGGCGGCGAGCAGCACGGAAACGCTCACGGCGACGAGAAGACTTCTCCAACCGAACGACCGTAGATTGGCCGCGCGGACGATCCGGGGGTGGAGAAATCTGGACGAGATGGACATCGAATGGCGCACGTTCATGGCGCCGATACAATTACCCCCCCCCGATTGCTCGTGTCAACCCCGGCTCACGCGGCGTGCTCCCCCAAAGGTTGGAGGGCACACCTCGGCCGTGCTCAGTCGCGTGGACAGAACTCCTTCCCGAAGGTCCTGCACGTGGGTCGGGTCCGTCCCGGCGTACGCTCCCGGACGGTTTGCGTGAATTGCACAAATGGACCATTGATCGTGTGGTATGACCACTTGACCACCCTACCAAAGTGGGGTAGGGTGTGGGGGCCATGGCGAATTCGTCGTTCGAGCCCGTCTTGCGCAGATCGCTGCCCGAGCAGGTGTTCGACCGCATCGTGGCGCGCATCGTGGGTGGCGAGTTCGAGCCCGGGGCGTACCTGCCCAGCGAGCGGCGGCTCGCGGAGATCCTCGGGGTCAACCGTGGGGCCATCCGCGAGGCGATCCGTAAGCTCGAGCAGGCGGGGCTGGTGGACACGCGGCATGGCGGTGGGTCCCAGGTGCTCGACTATCGAGCGTCGGCGGGGCCCGAGCTTCTGCCGCGCCTGCTCTTTCGCGACGGACGGGTGGACACCCACGTGGCACGCAGCGTCCTCGAGATGCGAAACGCGCTCGCCCCCGAGATCGCCGCCCGGTGCGCCGAGCGTGCCGACGCCGACATGCGCGAGGAGATCGCACGTCTGGCCGAGTCCATGACGGCCGACACGCCCCTTTCCGAGCTGCAGGACCGGTCCCTCGAACTTTGGTCGGCCATCGTTCGCGGATCGGGGAACGTGGCCTTCGAACTGTCCTTCAACGCCCTGCGCGCCGCCTACGAGCCCATCCAACGCACCCTCCTGGCCGCCATGGCCGCGGAGCTGACCGACGAACGAGGTCACCGCGCCCTCGGCCGGGCCATCGCGGGCGGCCGCCCCGACGCGGCCCGGCGTGCCGCCCGGGCCATCCTTTCGCGCAGCACCGACGCCTTCGACACCATCCTCTCCAACATCGAACGCAAGGAACCCCGCGGTTCCGCCCGGAAGACGCCATGACCACCCCACCCCGCGGCACCCCCGTCTCCCTGCGCACGGTGACCGAGATCTTCTTCCGCCACCGCTCCCCGCGCCTGCTGGTGACGGCCGTCGCCGTCTTCCTGGGGCTGCGCGCCCGCCTCGGCCCCCCCACGGTGTGGGACGCCGCCATCGTCCTGGCCCTCGTCGCCGTCCATCCCCTCACCGAGTGGCTGATCCACGTCTTCGTGCTCCACGCCCGCCCCAAGCGGATCCTCGGCCGCAAGGTGGACCTCGCCCTCGCCCGCTACCACCGCGCACACCACCGGCTCCCCAACGATCCGCGCTGGCAGTTCATCCCGATTCGCGAGGGGCTCTTGCCCGCGCTCGTGGTCGAGATCGCCGCGGTGTGGCTCTTGCTCCCCACGTGGCCCCTGCGTCTTACCGCCTTGGCCACCATGGCCGGCCTCGGGCTCTGGTACGAGTGGATCCACTATCTCGTGCACTCGCGCTACCGCCCCCGGTCGAGATTCATCGCCCGCCTCTACCGCCACCATCGGCTGCACCACTTCAAGAACGAGCACTACTGGTTCGGCGTATCCATGACCTCGGGCGATCGGCTCCTCGGCACCATGCCCGACCACCGCACGGTGCCCACGTCTCCCACGTGCCGCACCCTCGGGCTCGATCCGGACGGTCCCGCCTCCGGTCCGCCGGACTCGAGCGCCTGACCGCCCCCCGCGGCGGGCCGCCCCCGGCACCGTCGCCCTCACCTTCGGCGGGCGGCGCGGACGCCCTGCCGCAGGCGGAGATCACCGCCTCCCGGGGCCGTCGTCGTCCTCGTCGCCTTCGCCGTCGGCACGCCCCCGCCTCCCTGCGGGTCCGTCGCCTTCGAGGAACGCCACGAATTCGGCCACGGCGTCGTGCTCGTGCGCCTCGAACATCTCGAACAAGTCGCCGTCCTCCGGATCCACGTCCTCCTCGTCGTCGAGCCCCGGCATCACGCACTGCCGTCCGGCGCGGCCCCGCTCGTCCGCCGGGTCGGCCACGCCCCGGACGCCGGGCCCCGCCGGGTGTCCGAACCGCCACGCCATCCGCCGAAGACGCAGGCCCCTCGGTTCCGCCACTGCGTCCTCCGCGTCCTCGGCCGGCAGCGACGCGCGGCGGCCGGGGACGACGATGTCGGCGGCCTCGAAGTACGGCGCGAGGGCATCGAATACCCCCGTCGGCATGGGCCGGTTGCGCGGACCGGCCACCTGCTCGAGGACCCACCTGTCTCCCACCCGACGGATGCCGAGGACCCATGGCCGCCCGTCGACCTCCGCGCGGCAGACGACGTAATCGCCGCGTCCACACTTGCCCACGTAGTCCGCGAGGCAGTTGCGCATCCGCGCCGCCTCCCCGATCAGCTCGACGGGCGAGCGGATCGGCTCCACCCGCACGCCCTCACCGGCGTAGGCGAACGCGGCCGGCACGTCGAAGGTCGCCGACAAGGCCCCGCGGACCCCTCGACCCGAGAAGGTGCCGCGGCGGACCACGTGCCGGAACGGACCGGCCTCGGCCAGCAAGGTGGCCGGGTTCGACGCCCGGCAGGGCCGACGTCCCGTGGCCGCCGCCCACAGCTCGATGGCGGCGATCCCCTCGGCCATCCGCTCGCGATCACGGTGCCAAAGGGCGAGGGCATGGGCCGACACGAAGCCGGAGAACGCAGGGTCCCACGTACGCCGGTACCGCCGCACCAGGCCGGACACACGGCCATGGACCGGATCCCGACGCGCCCCTTGGACCACCGCGAACCATCGCGCGCACGCGTGGGGATCGGTCGGAACGTCCTCCGGCGCCCATCGCGGGGGCGCGGGCACGAGCAGCAGATCGGGAGCGACGTAGCGGCTCGCCCGCAACACCAGTTGCCGCTGCGCCCTTCGCAGCGCCTCGTCGGAAAGGCCCGCGGGCAGGCGCCACCCGAAGGGGTCGGTGTCCTCCCGGAGCAGCCGCCACAGGTGCCGCGCGGTCAACCGCGACACGGGATCGGGTACGAGTTCCCTGCGCCGACGCATCCATGCGTCGACGGCATCGTCCACGAGCTGGGGTGCGCGCCGGGATCCACGACCGATGTCGCGCAGGATGTCGGTCACGACGCCGTAGAGATCGGCGCTTTGGGGATCGTCCAACGCGAAGGCGAAGAGCAACACGCCCGGGATGCACTCGACCGCCTGGGCGAGGTTGCGCTCGCCCTCGGGGCCGAACTCCCGTCGCACGAGGACGGCGACCTCGTAGAGCCACCATCGCATCACGGGCGGAACACGCCGTGCGAGCCGAACGAGGCGGTCGTCGAGGCGGCGCAGGGTCGACTCGGCGATGCGGCGCAATCCCTCGTCGATCGACGCAAGATCCCTCGTACACGCATCGTCCCGACGCCTCGTGCGCCCCCGCCGAAGACGGAAGCGGCGCCTTTGACGGTCGAGCAGGTCGAGCGCCTCACGGCGAACGTCGGCGAAAGGATCCCCGTCGGGTGCCATGCGCGCCGGGTACCCGGCGACCATCGTCCAACCGCTGGCCCACCGCCCCGACCGATCGGCGAGGCCCCCGTGACTACAATGGGCGTCCGCCGACACCCGCCGCGGGCGGCGAAGGGACGAATAGCCCTCGCAACACGGATACTCGATCAGATCCATGAGCACGCCGCAGGGGCCGATCCGGGCGGCGAGCGTCACTCCCGCACCGCAGAGGTCGGCGTGGAACGACATCGCGTCGTGGTGCGCGAAGTGTTCGCAGACGTCGGGAAACTGGGTCTCGTCCGGAAAGTACATCCGCTTCACCCTCCGCTGCGAGGCTACGTCGCCGCCGCGATCCGAAGCGGATCGGCATCGACGCCCACGCCCGCCGCACCGTCGAGACTCGAGGGTCGGCACGCCGCCGATCCTGGAGCCAGAGGGCGACCTCGCGCGGCTTCCGGCACGGTGCCACGGCCGGTACGATGATTCCGATGCAGCCCGTCGACCGTGGCCCTCGCCTCGCCGTGATCGTCCTCGCCGGCGCCACCCTCCTCGCCGGCTGCACGGACCGCACCGTGGGCGGCGGGGGCGGAGTCGGCAGCAGCGACCCAGGAACGACCGGTCCCGCCGGCACCGCGACGGGGTCCGACACGGGGGACGGGTGCTCGGCCTTCGACGACGCGCCGCTCGGCGAGGGCCGCACCGTCGAGATCCGTAACGCCGAAGCGAACGACCCGATCTTCCTCGGTACGGTGACGAGTTGCACCACCGACCGCTACCGAGTCGCCGTCGCGTCCGACCCGGACGCCGGCCACTATCCTCCGGCCCACTGCGAGCCCACGTGCGCATCGATGCGGGAAGGAGGCTGCGCGTGCCCGGAGAGCTGTCCCGTGGGGTTTGCGATCCGCCTCGAGCCGGGCGGCGTCTATCGCACCGCGTGGCCGAGCGTCCTGCTCGTGCCGGACGAACTCTCCCCCGACTGCGTCACGGACGAGTCGTGCACCGGCGCCTGCCCCATACGGAAGGCTGCACCCGCAGGCGAGTACCGGGCCGAGGCGGTCTTCCTCGTCGAACCCACCGCGTGTTCGCCCGTCGGCGGAGATCCGACGGCATGCGCGTGCGAGCCCAACGAGGACGGGTGGTGCGAGACCTCGGCACCGGCCGAGGGGGAGCCCTACACCGTCGACACGGTGTTCACCCACCCGCAGACCGATCCGATCTCCATCGAGTTCGTCTTCTTGCCGTAGCCGGGACTACTGCGGGCACGGCGCCCCCTCGGTCGCCCGCGTGTCCGCGGGCCGAAGGTGGCGCCTCAAGCCGGCCCGATCCCGGCCGATGGAAGGCCCGTGCGTGCTTCGGGCCGGCTACGCTCCCCTCGCCTGTTGATCGCGGCGCTCGTCTGCGGGTCGTTTGCGATCCAGGCGTGCGGCCACGACCGACACGACGACCCCGCGAACGCCCCGTCGGTGGCCCCCGCCCCGGACGACGCCCACGCCCAGGCCATCCGCGCCTCGTTCACGGCGGCCTCACGGTTCGCCCCCTTCTTCGCCCCCACCGGAGAGCCCCTCGACGGCTTCGACGTCGTGCGTCCCCCCGCGGTGGACGCCCCCGAGCGCAGCTGCCTGCAGGGCTCGACCCTCGCCTACCGTGTCGAACTGGCCAACGGCACGACCGCGATCCATCCCACCGCGGCCCTGTCGTCGCAGCGCGATCCCCTGCCCGAGGGCGTCCTCGTCGACGAGCGACTCGACTGGCCCGACGATACCGAACGCCGCGTATTTCCCGTCGACGGCGGGTACCTCGTCGCCCTCACCGCCCACGACCGGGCCGGCGAGGTGTGGTTCGTCGCGCCGAACACCGCCCCGAAGATGATCCTCGCCGGCAGCATCGTCGACCTCGTGAACACGCCCGCGGGTTGGGTCGCGGCCGTCGGCCAGGGCTACATCACGAGCGAACACGGCGCCCTTTTCCTCCTCGCACCCGGCCCGAAGGGGCTCGAGGCCCGGCGCCTCGCGGATCTGGGCGAAGTGCCCCGCGCCGTGTTCGCCGACCGCGACGGGACCGTGCTGATCGTGACGCCGAGGGCCCTGTTGCGGCTCGACCCGGCAGCCGCCGATCCGTTCCCGCAGCTCGTCCACCGCGGCCAGTGGCTCGCCCTGCGCCCCACGTCCGTCGTCCGGGAGGCGAGCGGCACCATCTACCTGGGGATCCGTCACGGCGTCGTGCGGCTCGTTCCCTCCGGCATCGGGTACCGGGAGGACTGGCTCTTGCCGCGCGCCTGCCCGGAGACGGCGGCCGACGCGTGCTCCTGCCTCGGCCGAAACGGGGACCGCGACGCCGTCGCGCGGCGGGTGGACGCCGGCAAGGACCGAAGGGCGGCCGGCGCGCAGGGCGGCCCGTCGGCCCCCTGACGCGACCGAACGGCCGCACGGCGCCGGAGCCGAACCGCTCCGAGGACGCCGCTGCGAGCCCCCCACGCCGGGGTCGGAGCCCCGGGCCCCGTTGCTCTAGGTCGAGTCGGGCGCCGCTCACCCCTTGCGCCGGGCCCGCCCGTCGGCCCACACTGCCGGCCATGGCTCGGCGCCCCTCTCCCTCCCTCGTCGCATGCATCTTTGCCCTCGCCGTCGGCTGCGCCGGCGACGACGGCGACACCTCCGGCGGCTCGACGGCCGGAAGCACGGGCGGCACCTCCGCCGGTACGGCCGCATCGTCCGCGGGCTCGACCGCTGGATCGACCTCCGACGCCTCGGCCACGGCCGGGTCCACCGCGGGAAGCGCTGGCTCCGCCGGAACGACCGGCGGCGCCGCCGAGGGCACCTGGGAGTTGCGGATCGACGACCACCCGCTCTCCACCCAGGAGACCGACTACGTCTGCTTCGAGTTCACCGTTCCGGTGGACCAGCTCACCCACGTCACCGGCTTCACCCCCGTCATCGACAACGTGCCGTACGTCCACCACTACGTGGTGACCCTGCTCGATCAGCCCACCGGCAACCAAGGCTATCCGTGCTACGACCTTACGGGCGATCTCGCATGGGCCTGGGCGCCGGGCGTCGAGGACTTCGCCTATCCCGACGACGTCGGCCTGCTCGTGGGGGACACGGGCGACAGCGTCACCTTCCGCATTCAGGTGCACTACAACAACCCGCTGGGCGTCGACGGCCAGACGGATGCAAGCGGGCTCGACGTGCACTGGACCACGAACCTGCGCACCCACAACGCCGGGACCTTGGTGGTGGCGCAGGTCAACGGATTCATGATCCCTCCGGGCGAGCCCAACTTCGAGCACGAGGTGCGGTGCGACGCCCAGATGACGAACGCCATCTTCTCCGGCCCGATCAACGTCATCGGCAGCGCCCTCCACGCCCACGAGATCGGCAAGGCCCTCTTCGCCGAGCACTGGGTGGGCGGCCAGCTCGCGCAGACCTTCAACCAAGACGATCCGTACAGCTTCGAGTACCAGAACTACAAGGAGGTCTCACTGACGATCTCCCCCGGCGACGAGATCGTCACGCGGTGCTTCTACGACTCGACGGATCGCACCGAGCCCACCTACGGCGGCGAGGGTACGAGCGACGAGATGTGCTGGAACACGCTCGTCTACTACCCGCGCGAGAACGTGGCCTTCCCGTTCTGCGGCCCCGGCTGATCGGCCGAGACGACCGGCCTATCGCGTGATCGGGCGCCGGCTGCAGCTTCCGTCGCTCCAGACGATGTCGGCGCCCGCGTCCACGACCTCGAAGTCCGACCACGCGAGGGCCTTGAGATCGTGGGGCCCGAGCCCCACCGCATCCCACGTGGTCGCGGAGAAGTCGTCGGAGGCGAACGTGAAGGTGATGTTGCCCGCGTCGGCCAGGATGATCCCGTAGCGCTTCATCGCCTCGGCCACCACCTGCGCGGCGGGAGGAAGGGACGACGTGTCGACGTCGGCCTTGAGCCGTAGCCGCGCACCGTACGGCGGTGCCTGGTCCGGCCCGCTCGTGGCGGGCGTGCTGTGGGTCGCCGGTCGCACGTAGCGGTCGGCGCGGATGTGGGCGTTGGGGACGATGAACCGCAAGGCGTGCCGGATCTCCCCCGCGGCCACCTCGTCGGCGGTGGCGAGCAGCGGCGCGATGGGTAGGCCTGCTGCATCCGCGCTCGTGCAGTAGTCGCCTCGCAGGGTCTCGTCGTACGGTGCCGACAGATCCCACACCGCCAGGCATCCTCCGCTCGCCTGGTCGAGCGCCGGGACGTTCGCGCGCCACTGCTCGTAGAGTCGGCACGAGGCCTCGTCCACCACGATCAAGTGGCAGTCTCCGCCGCCCTCGCACACGTAGCCCGACTCCCCTTCGATGTGCCCGCCGTCGGGGACCGGGATCGGGGCGGTGTCGCAATCCGGGCTGTAGTGATCCGCCGTCGGGGTGAACGGCACGAACGGTGTGTCCGCATCCGCTTCGAGGATCGTGAGGGAGAAGTCGATTTGGAAGCGGGCGTTGCCGCCCACGTTGGCCTCGAGGTAGGCGATGACGTCGTTCGAGTCCGCCGCCACGGGTGCGCCGTCCACCGGGGTGTTCCAGGGCAGATCGGGATGCATGAGCTGGCCAGGTGCGTTGCCGCAGGCACCTTCCCCCGTGCCCGCGGTGCCAGCGGACGTCGCACTCGATCCGCCGGGACCACCCGTCGTGCCGGACGAGGTCGAGGCGCTCGTGCTCCCACCCGTCGCGGCCGAGCCCGCCGTCACGCCGCCCGATGCCGTGCCGGCGGTCGCCGTCGTCGCCGTACCGCCCGTCGCGCCCGTCCCATCGCCACCTTCGCCGTTGCCGCCGCAGCCGGCGACGAGTACCGACGGGAGGACGAGACGGGCCATCACCTGGATCGTCGGGCGAGCACGGAGCATGGGGACAGGGTCCCACATCGGCGACGGCTGCAACAACCGGGATGGTACGCTGCGCGGTGATATGACGCGCATCGCCCTCGTCGCCCTGCTCGTGCCGATTGCCTGTGGAGGCTCCGCCGCAGATGGCGGAACCGACGACACGACCGGCACCGGATCGGCCTCGACCGGCGGACCGGGGGGCACGGAAACGGGGACGTCGGCCGCAACGTCCTCGGAGAGTGCGACGACGGATGCCTCGACGTCGGGCGGTTCCGGCACGGCGGGGACCGCGGGCACCACCGGAGGCGTCGACCCTTGGGAGGACCCCGTCCCCGACGAGCTGCTCGGGTGCGCCGAGGGGCCCACCGGAGCCATCTTCGAGGTCGGCCCGACGGACGACTACCGGGCGATGATCCAGAGCATGTCGCCGGGGGACGGCATGCGTTTTTCTCCGGGGAGCTACACCGAGGGCCTGCCGATCCACGACCTCGTCGGCGCTCCGGGAGCGTGCTTCTACTTCGAGAGCGCGGACCCGCAGAACCCGGCGCGCTTCGTCGGCAGCTCGAGCCGCAACACGGTCAGCCTGCGGGACAGCCGCTACGTGGTGGTGCGCAACCTCGAACTCGACGGCGACGGCAAGCTCGGCGATGCCGTCAAGGCCGAGGGCAACGCCACGTTCGTCGATCACGTCGTGCTCGAGGGGCTCTACATCCACGGACACGACGCCGACCAGCAGGTCGTGGGGATCAGCACCAAGTGCCCGGCGTGGGCCTTCTGGATCGTCGGCAACCGAATCGAGGGCGCCGGGACGGGCATGTACCTCGGCAACTCCGACGGCAGCGCGCCGTTCCTCGCGAGCCTCGTCGAACACAACGTGATCGCGAACACCCTGGGCTACAACCTGCAGATCAAGCATCAAAATCCCCTTCCCTCCGTCCCCGGCCTGCCCACGGAGACGACGGAGACGATCATACGCCACAACGTACTTTCCAAGGCCCAAGGTGCGAACGGCGGCAACCTGGCCCGGCCGAACCTCCTGCTCGGGCACGTGCCGCTGTCGGGCCCGGGCACCGAGAACCGCTACCTCGTCTACGGCAACTTCTTCTACGCGAACCCGGTCGAGGCCCTGCTCCAGGCCGAGGGCAACGTCGCCGTCTACGCCAACGTCTTCGTCAACGACGAAGGGTCGGCCGTGCGGATCCAGCCGCACAACGACGTGCCGAAGCAGATCGCCATCTTCGGCAACACGGTGCTCGCCGCGGAGACGGGGATCCGCGTGACGGGCGGCGATCCGAACTCCAGCCAACGGGTCTTCGGCAACCTGGTCTTCGCGGCAACGCCCGTGGACGCCCCGGACGCCTTCGACAACCTCACCGGGACGCGTGCCGACGCTGCGACCTACCTCGCGGCGCCGGACCTTCCGCCGGGGGCGGGCTTCGATCCCCATCCGACCGAGGGCGCCTCGCTGCCGTCCTTCGATCCGGCCGCAGCGGGGATGGCCATGGCGGCGGACCGCGACTTCGACGGGCGCCTGCGCGTAGCCGGCCTCGTGGGCGCCTACGACGGCCCGGCCGAGCCCGGGGCGTGGCTGCCCGCCATCGAACCCAAGCCGTAAACGTCTTCGGCAACGCCGTGGGGCCAAGGCCCCGCGACCGTTGAACATTGTTCGCCCCGCGCCCGGCGGGCACGGTGCCTGCCGGGCACGGCACTCGTCGCGCGCCACGCCCCCGGCGGTGCCGCGTTCTTGACCGCGAGGCGGCGGCGATGGAACCCTTCGGCTGCGCGCGCGACCGTCGTTCCCGACCTTTCCCGCGATCGTTCGTCTCCCCTCCCGTGCTCTTCGCACGGTTGCGCTGCGCACTTTCCCGACCGGCGCCCGTCCCCCTCCCGCGGACGAGCGCCGGTCTCCTTACCCGCGCCATGGCCGACACGGAACGAGAAGACGCGGACGACCTCGACGCGTTGCGCCTTCGCATCGACGAGATCGACGAGAGGATCGTCGCCCTGTTGAGCGAACGGGCGCGTGTCGTCATGGACATCGGCGCCCACAAACGACGGACCGCACGGCCGAGCTACGCGCCCGACCGCGAGGCGGCGTTGCTCGACCGGATCCGGCGCATCAATCCCGGCCCGCTCTCCGATGCCGCCCTCGAGGCGATCTTTCGCGAGATCATGAGCTGCTCCCTCGTGCTCGAGCGACCGCCGCGGGTGGGCTTTGTCGGCCCCGTCGCCAGCTACACCCACGCCGCAGCCCGGCGGCACTTCGGAGGACAGGTCCGTTACGAGGACGTGCGAGCCCCGGCAGCGGTGGGCCAGGAGATCGCGGCCGGAAACGTCGATCTCGGGGTCCTTCCCCTCGATGCGGCGATCCCCGAAGGGCCACGGGATCCGGCCGCCCTGCTCGCGTCGCTCCCGGAGGGCGTCTACGTCTGCGCGACGATGGCCGCGGAGGTCCCCGATGCCCTGTTGGCCGGGTGCGAGCCCGCGGAGGTCCGCACGATCCTGGGCACGGCCTACGCCCTCGACCGCGTTCGCACGTGGCTCGCCACCCAATTCCCTGGTGTCACGACCCGCGTGGTCGCCTCCGCCGCCGACGCGGTCGCCGAGGCTCGCAGCATCCTGGTGCGCGAGCCGGGCGCGGGTGCGGCGGCCCTCGCCCCCTTGATGGCCGCGCCGCTGCTCGGTGTCCCCCCGGTGTTGGAACGCACGGGTGACGGCCCCTCGCCGCCGCTCGCCTTCGCGATCCTCGGGCCGCGACCTTCGGTACCCGGACCGGACGATCGCCTGCTGTGGGCGAACCGAGCCGCCGCCGACGTCGCCCTCGGAGACGTACTGGCGGCCTTCGCCGAGCACGGGCGCCGCGTCACCGACGTTCTGCGGTCGCCGCCGACCGGCTCCGAGCGCGCCATCGTGGTCGAGACCACCGCGCTGCCGACCGACGCGCCGGTTCCTCCTTCCGCCGTCGGCGGTCTGCGCTTCGTCGGCCGCTATCCGGCCCCCCGTCGTCCGCGCGCTTCCTCCGCAACCCGCAGGGATCGGCTCGCTCCCGGCGACCGCACCTGACGACGGCGGGTCGACCGACCGGTACGGCCCCCGACGACCATGTAGGGACCTCCGGAGATCCCTTCCGGGCGGCCCGTCTCGGCGTCCTGCGCACCGAGCCGAAGGTGCGTCGGATACGACGGGGCCGTCTTCGGTGCGTTGGGCTTCGGCCCGGGTCACGCCCTTTGCGCGCCGGCTCGCAATACGCCCGGCGGGCATCTTTCTACCGTCGCAGCCTCACGAAGCCGTCGGTGCGAACCGCACCGGTCCGGCGGACGGGCGCCCCTTGACAGGGGGACGGCCCCCGGGGAAGCTGCATGAAGTGACTGACAGTCAGTCAGTAGCCGCGCCCCGCCGCAAGCGCGATCGCGGCCGCCCCGACCGGCGCCGGGCCCTCCTCGACGCCGCGCGCGCCCGCTTCCTTGCGGACGGCTTCTCCAACACGTCGGTCAGCAGCATCGTGCGCGACGCCGGCGTGGCCCAAGGTACCTTCTATCTCTACTTCAAGAGCAAGGAGCACCTGCTCGTCCATCTGCGCGCCGAGGTGCTCGAAGACCTCCTGGCGGCCTTCGAACGTGGGATCCGCGGCGACGCTCCGGCCGACGAACGGCTGGTCCGGGGCCTCGAGCGAATCTACGCCGTGATCCGCCGCCACCGGGGGTTGCTCCGCGTGATCCGGCAGGCCACGTCGGGCGACGAGATCGACCGCGTGTGGATCGAAGGGCGCGGCGTCCTGGCCGAGCCGCTTGCCGCCCTCATCGCCGAAGGCGCAGCCGCCGGCGCATTCGCGCCCGACGATCCGAAGATGGCGGCCCATCTGCTGCTTTCGCTCTTCGACGATCTCCTCTTCGACGCGCTCGAATATCGCGTGCCGGCATCGGGACGAAAGACCCTCGTCCACGCCACGCGCTTCGCCCTGCGGGGCCTTGGCGTGGCGCCGCGCCGTATCGAACGCCTCTGCCCCCTCGCGAAAGGAAGCAAGTGACCTCGCGCTACCGATCCGTCTTTCGTCCCGACCTCTTCGCCGGTCGCACCGTGATCGTGACGGGCGGCGGCAGCGGGATCGGGCGATGCATCGCCCACGAGCTGGCCTCCCTCGGTGCCCACGTGGTCCTCGTGGGCCGTACGGCCGCCAAGCTCGAAGCCGTCGCCGCGGAGATCGAAGAGGACGGCGGCTCGGCCTCGACGGCGGCCCTCGACATCCGCGACGAGGAGGCGGTTCGCACGGCGGTGGCCGCCGTGGTGGCCGAGCGCGGCCCCGTGTACGGCCTGGTCAACAACGCCGGCGGCCAGTTCCCGGCGCCGGCCGAGGCCATCTCGCGCAAGGGGTTCGAAGCCGTCGTCCGCACGAACCTGCTCGGCGGCTTCCTGATGGCGCGGGAGGTCTACCTGGCCGCCATGCGCGACCACGGCGGCGCCATCGTGAACATGCTCGCCGACATGTGGAACGGCATGCCGGGCATGGCCCATTCGGGGGCGGCCCGGGCGGGGATGGAGAACCTCACGAAGACCCTGGCCTTCGAGTGGGCGAAAAGCGGCGTCCGGGTCAACGCCGTCGCCCCCGGGTGGATCGCCTCGAGCGGTCTCGACCGCTACGAAGGGCCCGCCCGCGCGCTGATCCCCAAGCTCGCCGAGGCGGTGCCCCTGCGGCGGCTCGGCACCGAGGCGGAAGTGAGCGCGGCGGTCTGCTTCCTCTTGTCCGAGGCGGCCGCATTCGTCACCGGCGCCACGTTGCGCATCGACGGCGGGGCCCCCCTCGGCAACCGCATCTGGCCGATTCCCCCCCACGACCGCTCCCGCCCCTTCGAGGGCTTCCACCGCGCCAGCGTGCCGAAGGTCCTGCAGGAGAGCGAGGGCTGACGCCATGAAGCTGCGCTCCAACGTCTCGCCGTCCGACCCCGCCTTTGCCGAGCGCCGTGCCGCCATGCTCGCGTTGGTCGAGCGCGTCCGGGACATCGAGGCTCGGATCGCCGCCCACGGCGAGAAGGCCCGGCCGAAGTTCGAGAGCCGCGGCCAGATCCCCCCCCGCGAGCGCGTCGACCGGCTCCTCGATCCGGGGCGCCCGTTCCTCGAGCTATCCACCCTGGCCGGCTACAAGATGCACGACGACAACGGGCGCGACGCCGTGGCCGGGGGCGGGAACATCTGCGGCATCGGGTACGTCGCCGGAGTACGGTGCATGGTCGTCGCCAACGACAGCGCCATCAAGGGCGGAACGATAAGCCCCATGGGGCTCGCCAAGAGCCTTCGTGCCCAACGCATCGCGTTCGAGAACCGCCTGCCCACGATCTCCCTGGTGGAAAGCGGCGGCGCCAACCTGATGTACCAGTCCGAACTGTTCGTCGAGGGAGGGCGGATCTTCGCCAACATGGCCCGGGCGTCGGCTGCGGGCCTGCCCCAGATCACGGTGGTGCACGGCTCCTCCACGGCCGGTGGCGCGTACCTGCCCGGCCTTTCGGACTACGTGATCATGGTCCGCGGCCGCGCCAAGGTCTTCCTCGCGGGTCCCCCCTTGGTCAAGGCGGCCCTCGGCGAGGACGCGGACGAGGAGGCCCTCGGCGGCGCCGAGATGCACGCGACGGTCACGGGCACGGCGGAGTACCTGGCCGAGGACGACGCCCACGGCATCGCCCTGGCCCGAACCCTCGTGGACCGGCTCGACCTGCCCCGTGCGTCGGCCCCTCGAACCGCTCCACCCCCGGCCTACGACCCGGACGAACTCTGCGGCGTGGTTCCGCCCGATCCCAAGGTGCCCTACGACGTGCGCGAGGTGATCGCGCGCATCGTGGACGCATCGGAGTTCCTCGAGTTCAAGGGCCGCTTCGGCACCAACATCGTCTGCGGCCACGCGAGCATCGAGGGTCAGCCTTGCGGCCTCGTCGCCAACAACGGTCCCATCGAACCCACCGACTCGGTCAAGGCGGCCCACTTCATCCAGGCGTGCTGCCAGGCCGATCTGCCCATCGTGTACCTGCAGAACACCACCGGCTACATGGTGGGCACCGCGGCCGAGCGGGCCGGCGCGGTCAAGCACGGCTCGAAGATGATCCAGGCCGTCGCGAACGCCACGGTGCCGCAGATCACCTTGGTGATCGGCGGCGGCTACGGCGCGGGCTACTACGGCATGTGCGGCCGCAGCTTCGACCCCCGGTTCATCTTCGCCTGGCCGAACGCACGCGTGGCCGTCATGGGCGGTGCCCAGGCCGCCATGGTGATGAAGATCATCACCCGCGCCAAGTTCGCCAAGCGCGGCCAGCACCTCGACGACGCGGCCCTCGACAAGATGAGCGCCGCCCTGGAAGAACGACTCGACCGTGAATCGGATGCGACGTTCGCCACGGCCCGCCTGTGGGACGACGGCATCGTCGATCCGCGGCACAGCCGCCGCATCCTCGGATTCTGTCTCGCCACCTGCCGCGACGCGGCGAACGTCTCCCTTCACCCCAACACCTTCGGCGTCGCCCGAATGTGAGGAACCGAACCATGCCCATCTTCACCGAACAACACGAACTCGTGCGCACCACGTTGCGCAAGCTGATCCAGACCGAGATCGACCCTTACGCCGACGAATGGGAACGCGAGGGCATCTTTCCGGCCCATCGCGTGTTCAAGAAGTTCGGCGACGCGGGACTCCTTGGCCTGACCAAGCCCGAGCAATGGGGCGGTTCGGGGCTCGACCATTCCTACAGCGTCCTGATGGCCGAGGAACTCGGCCGCTGCAAGGCGGGCGGGCCGGCCATGGCGATCGGCGTCCACACCGACATGTGCACGCCGGCGCTCACGCGCTTCGGCAGCGACGAGCTGCGCGAGGAATTCCTCCGTCCCTCCATCGCCGGCGACCTGGTGGGATGCCTGGGCGTCAGCGAACCCGGGGCGGGCTCCGACGTGGCCTCGATCAAGACCTACGCTCGCAAGGACGGCGACGACTACGTGATCAACGGCGGCAAGATGTGGATCACGAGCGGCATGCAGGCCGATTGGATGTGCGCCCTGGTCAACACGTCCGACGACCATCCCCATCGCAACAAGTCCCTCGTCATCATTCCCCTGGACGCCAAGGGCGTGGAACGGGCGCGCAAGCTCGACAAGATGGGCATGCGCAGTTCGGATACGGCGCAGATCTTCTTCGACGACGTACGCGTACCCCAGCGCTACCGCATCGGTGACGAAGGAGCGGGGTTCATGTACCAGATGATGCAGTTCCAGGAGGAGCGCCTGTGGGGCGCGGCCAACGTCGTGACCGCCCTCGAGACCTGCATCGCCCAGACCATCGAATACACCCGCTCGCGCATCGCCTTCGGGCGCCCGTTGCTCGACAACCAGTGGATCCACTTCAAGCTCGCCGAACTGACCACGGAGGTCGAGGCGTTGCGGGCCCTCGTCTACCGGGCCACCGAGAAATTCGTCGCCGGCGAGAACGTCACGCGCCTTGCGACCATGGCCAAGCTCAAGGCCGGCCGACTGGCTCGCGAGGTGCCCGATTGGTGCGTCCAGTTCCACGGCGGCATGGGGTACATGTTCGAGACGCAGATCAACCGCATGTACCGCGATCTCCGGCTCGTCGCCATCGGCGCCGGGGCCGACGAGGTGATGCTCTCGATCCTGTGCAAGATCGACGGAACCCTCCCCCAACGGAAGAAGAAGGCATGACCGAGGCGACGACTCCCGCCGTGGGCGGCCTTCGTATCGACCACGACGGCCCGGTGATCTCCGTGACCTTCGCCCGCCCGAAGGCCCGCAACGCGCTGACCCGCGCCATGGTCGACGGCCTTGCGCGCTTGTTCGAGCACCTGGCGGCCACCCGCGATGCGCGCGTCGTGGTGCTGCGCGGGGAAGGGGGCACCTTCTGCGCCGGCGGGGACGTGGCGGACATGGCCCGGGGCGCGGCCGGTGCGTCTCCGACGGAGGCCGCCGCACGCATGCGCGAGACGAACCGCGCCTTCGGAGCGATGCTCGAGGCCGTACGGGCCGCCCCCGTGACCACCGTCGCCGTCGTCGAAGGGGTCGCCCTCGGCGGCGGATTCGGCCTTGCCTGCGCCACCGACGTGACCCTCGCCCACGAGGACGCCGTCTTCGGGATGCCGGAGACCCGTCTCGGGATCCCGCCAGCCCAGATTGCGCCCTTCGTCGTCCAGCGCATCGGTGCCGGTGCGACCCGGTTCCTCGCCGTGACCGGGCGGCGCATCGACGCCCGTCGCGCCCGCGAGATCGGTGCCGTCCACGTCGTCACCGACGACGTGGACCGGGCCCTCGCCGACCTCCTCGACGACGCCCTGCGCTGTGCCCCCGGCGCCGTATCCACCACCAAGCGCCTCGTCGACCAGGCGACCGCTGGTCCCTTGTCCGACGTGCTCGACGCCGCTGCGGACGCCTTCGTGGAGGCCGCCCGCGGCAGCGAAGCCCGCGAGGGCATGGCCGCCTTCCTCGCCAAGCGCCCACCGTCCTGGTCCCGCGGAGGCTGATCCGTGCCCGCCTTCTCCACGATCCTCATCGCGAACCGCGGCGAGATCGCCTGCCGTATCGCCCGCACCGCCCGCGCCCTCGGCTACCGCACCGTGGCGGTCCACAGCGACGCGGACGCGGGCGCCCTCCACGTACGGGCCGCCGACGAAGCCGTGCGGATCGGACCGGCCCCGGCCGCCGAATCCTACCTCCACGTCGAACGGATCCTCGACGCCGCCCGGCGAACGGGTGCCGACGCCATCCATCCCGGGTACGGGTTCTTGTCGGAGAATGCGGCGTTCGCCGAGGCCTGTGCCGCGGCCGGGATCGTCTTCGTCGGCCCGCCGCCCGCGGCGATCCGCACCATGGGCGACAAGACCGCCGCCAAGGCCGCGGCGCGGGCGGCGGGCGCACCGTGCATCCCGGGCGACGAGGGGCCCTTCGAGGACGAAGCGGACCTCCTGCGACGCGCCGAAGCGGTCGGCTACCCGCTGCTCGTCAAGGCGGCCGCGGGCGGCGGGGGCCGGGGGATGCGGCGCGTCGATGACCCGTCCACGCTCGTCGAGGCGGTGGCCGCCGCGCGCCGCGAGGCCGAGGCCGCCTTCGGCGATCCGCGGATCTTCCTCGAACGGGCGATCACGGGGGCGCGACACGTCGAGATCCAGGTGCTGGCCGACACCCACGGCGGCGCCGTCCACCTCGGCGAGCGGGATTGCTCCGTGCAGCGACGTTTTCAGAAGGTCGTGGAGGAGGCGCCATCCCCCGCCGTCGACGCCACCTTACGCGAGGCCATGGGCGCGGCGGCGCTGGCGGTCGCACGGGCCGTCGACTACGCCGGTGCCAGCACCGTGGAGTTTCTCCTCGCCGACGACGGCGCCTTCTACTTCCTCGAGATGAACACGCGGCTCCAGGTGGAGCATCCGGTGACCGAGATGGTCTACGGCGTGGACCTGGTGGCTTGGCAACTTCGCATCGCGGCGGGCGAGCGTCTCGACCCCGCAGCGTTCGCATCCGCTCCCGACGGCCACGCCATCGAGGTCCGCCTCTACGCCGAGGATCCGTCGGCCGGGTTTGCGCCCCAGGCCGGCGACATCGTGGCGTTCTCGGTTCCCGAAGGACCGGGGCTTCGCTGCGATGCGGGGGTCGCCGCGGGCAGCTTCGTCCCGATGCACTACGACCCCATGATCGCCAAGATCGTCGCCCACGGACGCGACCGCGACGAGGCGCGACGGCGACTTTCGGCGGCGCTGCGCCGCACCGTAGTGCTCGGCGTCCGCACGAATCGGTCGTGGCTCGCCTCGGTGATCGAAGACCCGGACTTCGCGCAGGGTCGAGCGACCTGCGCCTTCCTGGACACCTTCGCCCCACCGCCCCCGTCGGAGGCGTCGGCCGTACGCGCCGCGGCGGCGGCCCTGTGGATCGAAGGACCCGACCGCCGGCCGGCGGACGGCTGGCGCAACCGCGGGCGCGCCGCCGCGCACCTCGATCTGGAGGCCGACGGGGAACGTTGGCCGCTCGACGTGATCGTCGAGCCCGAAGGCACCTACGTCGTCCGACCGCGCGACGAGGAGGCCGCCCTGCGCGTGCGCATCGCCGCTCGCGGCGACGTCGGACGTGTCGAGATCGACGGCATCGAGCGCACCGTGGCATCCGCATGGCGGGGCGGCACCTTGTTCCTCCAGCTCGGCGACCGTACGCACGCGCTGCGGGCGGCCGAGTTCGCAGGAGCGGCCGACGACGCGGACGCAGGCCACGAGGTTCGCGCACCGGCGGCCGGCCGCATCGTCGCCGTGGCCGTCCGGGCCGGAGACGCCGTCCACGAGGGACGGCCGGCGGTCACCGTCGAGTCCATGAAGATGGAGACGACCCTTTCGATCCCCATCGACGGCATCGTCGAGCGCGTTCACGTACGCGAGGGCGACGCCGTCGCCGCCGGCGACCGTCTCGTCACGGTCCGGCCCGAGACCGAAGGAATCGAGGAGACCCCATGACCCAGGACAAGACGATCATCACCTGCGCCCTGACGGGCGTGCTGACCAACCCCGCCCAGCATCCGGTCCCGGTGACGCCGGAGCAGATGGCCGCCTCGGCCAAGGAGGCCTACGACGCCGGTGCCGCCGTGGTGCACGTCCACTTCCGCCGCCAGGAGCCGGGCATGGGGCACCTGCCCACGTGGGACCCCGACGTGGCCGCGGCCATCTGCGACGCGATCCGCGAGGCCTGCCCGAAGATCGTGATCAACATGAGCACGGGCGTGCTCGGTCCCGACGTCTCCGGTCCCATCGCCTGCATGCAGCGCGTCCGGCCGGAGATCGCCGCCTGCAACGCGGGCACCTTGAACTACCTCAAGGTCCGCAAGGACGGCCGTTGGGCCTGGCCGCCCATGGTGTTCGACAACCCCGTGGAAAAGGTCCAGAAGATGCTGGACGCCATGAAGGAGGTCGGAGCCCGCCCCGAGTTCGAGTGCTTCGACACGGGCATCGTGCGCAGCGTGGGTCTCTACGTCCAGGCGAGGATGACCGAGCACCCCGAGTACAACTTCGTGATGGGGGTCGCGTCCGGCATGCCCGCCGATCCCGACCTGCTTCCGATCCTCCTGCGATACGTCGTCCCCGGCAGCCCGTGGCAGGTCACCGCCATCGGTCGCGCCGAGGTCTGGCCCCTGCACCGGCGCGCCGCGGAACTCGGCGGACACGTGCGAACCGGCCTCGAGGACACCTTCTACCTGCCGGACGGGACCAAGGCGTCGGGCAACGGCGTGCTCGTCGAGGCCCTCGCCCGGATCGTGCGCGAGACGGGCCGCGAGATCGCCTCGCCCGACGAGGCACGCGCCGCCTTGCGCCTTGCGTCGTCGCCCTCGCGTTGACGCGCCGGCGGTGCGGCCCGGCCGAAGGACCGCCAAGCCGACGCGACCGGATCCGCCCTCCCGAGGGTAGACTTCCGAGGATGGATCCCGCGCCACCTTCGCCGGACGCCGGAAGCGACGGGCGCCTGCGGATCTCCATGGAGATCGATCCTCGCAAGCCCCACCCCGAACGGGCCACCTGGCGCGTGCGTCTTCGCTTCGAGAACGTCTCCGACGCCCCGTTTCGGATCTACCTGCCGACCTCCGAGCCGTTCCGCTGCGGCGTAAGCACGCTCCATCTGTTCGTCGACCCGCCGGAACCGGCCATCTTCTTCCCCACGCCCCGTCCCCACGGCTTTCGACCCACCATCCGCGACGTTCCGCTCCTGGCCCCGCAGGCGGTCTGGGAGGAGACGCAGTCCTTCTCGCTCGACCGCGTCGAAGGCGACGGCGCGCCGCGACGGATCCCCGGCCTCGAGCCGGGCCGACGCGTCACCGTGAGGTGGATCTATCGCAATGGGTTCCAGACCCTCACCGTCTCGCCGGCCGCGGCATCCGGCTGGCGCCGCTGGCTGCTGCGTCCGCGCCGCCCGCGGACGTTGCACCACATCTGGACGGGAACGCTTACGGTCTCGGCCGATTGGACGGTGCCCGATTGACCCCTGCGCGCCTTCGCTCCGCCCAGGTCCGCCAGGACCGGCGCATCGAACGAAGGGGGCCGCCTCGGCACGACCGGCAGCCGGTACGCCACGGTTCGTCCGGCCCGCTGCCGCCTCGCCCACCTCGAGCCTCGGCGGGCCCAAGGCCCATGGCGCTTCAGCCACGGGAGGCGAGCCAGCGGGCGAGATCCTTCCCGAGGGCGGCGGCGATCCGCCGCAGCATGTCGCAGTTGCCGTAGCCGCCCTGGGTGGTGGACCGGTCCACGTCGACGCTGTCCACCTCCTGTCCGCCGTCGAGGAGGCGTGCGTGGATCTTCATGTGCTTGGGACCCGAGAAGGCGCCACCGGCGGGCGCCACCACGTTGGTGATCGTGATCTCGAGGACCTTGCCCGAGGCCGCCTCACCCGAGGGCGCGTAGACGGCGCGTCCGCGGCTGTACTTCTCGACGTACCGCGGCAGGCTCTCCTGCAGGCCGCACTCGGCCTGGACGGCGTCGCTGGCGTGGCTGTCGGGGGCGAAGGTGGCCGGCGGGACGGCGATGGCCTCGCCCGCCGCCGGAGCATTGGTCCCCCCGGACTTGTCGCAGGCTCCGGCCGACACGGCGAGTGCCGCGACGGCAAGTCCCGCGCGAGCGAGCGCTAGGGGAGAACGGACGCGGACGGTTCGATTGCGCATGCCGCTAGGTTCGTGCGCCACGCGCCGCGTTGCAAGCCCGAAAGGTGCCCGACACGACCGATCCGCGACGCGCTAGGATGGCGAGGACGTGGACGCGACCGACCACGAACTCATCGCCGCTCTCAAGGCCGGGGACGCCGCAGCCCTCGACACCCTGCTCGCCCGCTACGCCCCGTCGATCTACCGGTTCGGCCGGACCATGTGCCGCAACCCGGAGGACGCGGCGGAAGTCCTGCAGGAGACCATGCTGGCGGTCGCCCGACATGCCGACCGGTTTCGCGAGGACGCTGCGTTCTCCACCTGGCTCTACACCATCGCGCGCCGAGCATGCATGCGACTTTCGCGAAAGCGGTCGGGCGAGCCGGCCGCATTCGACGATCCCGACGGATTGCACCTTTCCGACGATCGGCAGGACCCGGAGGCCCAGGTGGTGGCCGACGAGCGCAAGCGCCGCCTCTACGCCGCCCTCGGCGCTCTGTCGCCCGATCACCGCGAGGTCATCCTCCTTCGGGACATCGAGCAACGCACGGCCCGCGAGGCCGCCGAGATCCTGGGGATCGAGGTGGGGGCCGTGAAATCTCGCCTTCACCGCGCGCGGGTCCGATTGCGGGAGATCCTCGAGCGGGACGAGACGCTCCCGCCTCCCGCGGCGGATGCGAAAGGGGCATGCTTCGAAGTGGAACGGGCCCTTTCGGAGATGATCGAGGGGGATCTGCCGAAGGCAGCGTGCAACCGGTTGACCGAGCACGTGGAGACCTGCCCACGCTGCCGCGCGAGGTGTGACGCCCTCGGGACCATTCTCGCCTCCTGCCGACGGTTGACCGAGGACCCGGTGCCCACGGCGGTCGCCATGAAGGTCGCCCGCGCCGCCCGAAGGGCCCTGGCCGAGCACATGGCCCCGCCGTGGCGGGAGGGATGAGCCGCCGGCCCGCGGGCCATGCGGATCCGCACGAACGCTCACCGAATCCTTGTGGCCCGGTCGCGGCTCGAACCGGGCGACGAGGACGATTCACACCATGCTGTTCGGACTGTTTCGAAACCCCAGGAATCTCGAAGAAGCGCGCCGTCTCGTGGACGAAGGCGCATTGCTCGTGGACGTGCGTACGCCGGCCGAGTTCGCAGCCGGCCACGTCGAAGGCGCGAAGAACATCCCCGTTCAGGAGCTACCGCAGCGATTGCGGGAACTCGGCGATCCGTCCCGCCCCGTCGTGCTGTACTGTCGCAGCGGAGCGCGCTCGGCGTCCGCGGCGCGACTGCTCGCCCAGCACGGATTCACCAAGGTCGTCGACGTGGGGCCCATGCCCCCCTGGTGACCGCAGAACCGCAGCCCAGAAGACGAGGAGCACGACGATGATCCTTCGCCAACTCTTCGACTACGAGACGTACACCTACACCTACCTGGTCGCATGCGAGAGGACGCGCAAGGCGGCCCTCATCGACCCGGTGCGCGAGCAGATCGACCGCGATCTCCGGCTGGTCGAGGAACTCGGTCTCGAGCTGGTCTACGTCCTCGACACCCACGTCCACGCCGACCACGTCACCGCCGCAGGTCCGCTGTCGGATCGCACGGGCGCCAAGACCGTAGGCGGCGGCGGGGCGAGCTGCACGGACGTCGTCGTGGGCCACGGCGACACCCTCGAACTCGGGGAGCTGACCATCGAGGTGCTCGCCACGCCCGGACACACCGACGACAGCCTCAGCTTCAAGATCG
>RFGU01000185.1 GCA_003696955.1 Deltaproteobacteria bacterium
CGCGGAGTTGGTCATCGAGCGACCACCGGTGCTTCCCGAGCTGAGCGACGCACAGGTGCGCGCCAAGGTGTTGCGACGCTTGAAGACCCGCGAGCGCGCATTCGCGGCGGAGCGTCGCCGGCAGGGCCATGCGGTGCTCGGCGCACGCAAGGCCAGTCGGGTGTCCTACCTCTCCGTCCCGAAGCGAGAGGAGATGTTCGTCCGCAACCCGACGTTCTCGGGGGTGGTGGACGAGGCCGGTCGCGCGATGGCGGCGGCGGTGATGGCCTTTCGCCGGGCGTACCGCGCGGCGAGTCGCCGGTTCCGCGAGGGCGTGCGTGACGTGGTGTTCCCCGCGGGCACGTGGCTCTATCGCGTACGCTACCAAGCGTGCTGCGAGACGGTGGCACCGCCCTGACGGGACGCACGACTTTCTCCACCGATTCCCGTGCGCCTTGAGCGGACGGGCGCGGGGGCAATTGGCGAATCGACGAAGCCCGAATGCCCACCCACGAAAGAGGCTTCATCCGTTACGAGTCTCGCGGACCGTCGGTACGGACGAGCCGCAACATTTCCGGACGCATCGCCTTATTCGGTCGCGGCGTGCACCACGGCAGCGCACGTCGCGACGAGATAGTGCATGACCTTCGGGATGGATAACCACCACGGCAGCGCACGTCGCGACGAGATAGTGCATGACCTTCGGGATGGATAACCATCGGGATGGATAACCACATGACCTTCGGGATGGATAACCCCTTAGAAGACACAGATCGACCGACACACCGGCGGCATCACGCCATGAGGATCGCAGCACCGCAGACGGCCACGGCGGCACCGACCCAACCGCGCGGTCCGACCCGCTCACGCCTTCGCCAGACCACCAGCGGAATCACGAGTACCGGAGCGAGGGCCATCAGGCTCGCCGCGATACCCGCCTTCGTGTGCTGCACCGCCACCATGGACAGGAACACGCCGAGGTAGGGGCCGAACACGGCCCCCACGGCCGTTGCCGAAAGCCCCTGTCGGTCGCGCATCGCGGCCCGCACGGCCGGCCACGCCAGGCGAACCGACACCAACCCAATGAACCCCACGACCGCCGCCCACGTGCGGATCTCCGTGGCGGCGAGGGGATCGACGGTGCGCATGCCCATCTTGGAGAGCACGAGTCCCCCTGCCTGACCGAGGGCCCCGCCCAAGGCGAACAGCCAGCCGGCCGACGACCGCGGGGCCACGGAGCCGAGGGGTTGCGTGGCGGTTCGCTCACTCGCCGCCCAGAGGATCCCGGCCAGCGTGACGGCGATCCCGAAGACTTGCCGCCCCGAAAGGCTCTCGTCGAGGAAGACCCACCCCATCAGTGCGGTCAAGGCCGGAGCGAGGGCCATCACGAGTTGCGCGAGGCGAGGACCGAGCAGCACGAAGGCCCGGAAGAGGCACAGGTCGCCCGCGAAGAGCCCGACGATGCCCGAAAGAGAAAGGAGCGCCCACGCCCGCCCGTCCACCGCCGACGGCCACGGCTCGCCGCGCAGCACGAAGGCCGTCGGCACGAGCATCCCGAGGGCGAGCACGAGCCTGACGAGGTTCACCACGAGAGTGCCGAGCCGCTCGGTCGCTCGTGCGAAGGCGAGGCTGCTGCCGGCCCACATGGTAGCCGTGGCGACGGCGGCGATCTCTCCGAGCAGCGGCATGGGGGGGCGACGGATTCTGCCACGGGTACGAGCCCGCAAGACTGCGGCGCCCCCCGGCTCTCACCCGCGGGGTACCCCGGGTTTTCGCATCGGCGTCGGCTGCGCTAGGGTTTGGGATCGTGGGCTCCCCCTTCGACGCATCGGACGAGGAGGACGTGCTGCAGGAGGGCGAGGACGCCGTTTCCCTGCCGCCGCGCGCGGCCGAGGCCGATGCCGCCATGGCCGCGGCCAAGGCGCGTCTGCTCGCCCGGATCGGTGCCGCCAGCGGCGACGGCGGAGGCGCCGCCGAACCCGAGGCCGTGGTCCTCGCCGGCCGCTACCGCATGGGACGGCGCCTCGGGACCGGCGGCATGGGCGAGGTCTACGAGGCCACGTGCCTAGCGACCGAGACGAAGGTGGCCGTCAAACGCATGCGACCGGACGTGGCCCGGCACGAGGCCACGCGCCGCAGGTTCCTGCGGGAGGCCAAGACCTCCGCCGCCCTCGAACATCCCAACATCGTGCGGGTGATCGACGTGGGCGAGGACGACGACGGTCTGCCGTTCCTGGTGATGGAGTACATCCATGGCAGGACGCTCGCCGAACGGATGGCGGACGATGGCCCACTTGCGTGGTCGCGGGCCCGGGAGGTGTTCGTGCCCGTGGCGCGCGCCCTCGCCTACGCCCACGAGGCCGGGATCGTCCACCGCGACCTCAAGCCTTCGAACATCATGCTGCGGGCGGAGGACGGCTCGCCCGTGGTCATCGACTTCGGCCTGGCTCGCCGCGAGGTGCTCGATTCGGCCACCATGAGCCTCTCCCGTACGGGGGAGATCCTGGGCAGCCCCCCCTACATGAGCCCCGAGCAGTTCCGAGGCAGCGACGTGGACGCCCGCACGGACCAATACGCCTTCGGATGCATCCTGTACGAGGCCCTCACCGGGCGCCGTCCCTTCGAGGGAAGCGACGTGGCCGAACTCATGTACGGCCACCTGTTCCTCACGCCGCCGACCCCCGAGGGGATCGACGCGCCGCCCAAGGTGGCGGCTGCCCTCTCGTCCATCGTGCAACGCTGCCTGCGCAAGCATCCGGACGATCGCTTCGCCGACGTGGCGGAACTGGCCGAGCACCTCGCCCGGGTGGACCGGGACCCCGTGCCCGTGTTCGTGCCGGCGGACCGGCCGTCCCTGCCGCCCGCTACGCGGCCCGAACGCCGCAGTCGGCTCCTGTGGCTCGCGCCCCTTGTCGCCGGTGCCGTGGCGGGACTGGTCTTCGTCGCGGTGGGGCCATGGCGCGACGGGCCGCACGAGCCTGCGCCGCTTCCCGCGACAACTGAAGGGCCGAATCCGAATCATGCGCCCGCCACGACGCCGGCGCCGGGCACGTCCCCGCATCTCGCCCCGGACGGGGTGCCTTCGGCATCGGCACCGACGACTCGCCCCGCGGCATCACAAGCCACCGACCCGCACCGGGAGGGCAATGCGCTCTCCCCGGACGACCCTTCCACTGCCGATTCGGCCCCGCGCACCACCGGCCGCGCCCGCGCGGGTTCGCGACGCCGGCCCCCGAATCGCTCGAAGCGCAAGGCGCGCCCACGCCGGACGACGGGCAAGACGGGCGAGAGCCCCTCGGCGCCGACCGACGGCTCGAAGCCGCCGGAGGCCGCCGACCGAAGCGAGCCGCCCGGGCCACGCAAGCTGCCCCCCAACCCCTTCGGTCCGCAGGTGCCGTAGGATCGACGGCGCACCGTGCGTCGCCATCGGTCCCACCCCATCGTCGCGGTCGCCTGCGCGACGGTCCTGCTCGCGAACGCGCGTCCGGTTGCGGCGGCTGCGTGGACGTCGCCGGGGCCACCCCCGGGCGGACAGGACGCACCCGCACCGGCCACCGACCCCACCTCCAGCACCGCCGACCCGGCCGCGCCGCCCGCGGCGGACGAAGCCGAGCAGAGCGGTGACGGCCACGGCGGCGCCGCCGATCCGGGACGAACGCCCGCACAGGACACCGCCCGACCGGACGCGACCCGGCCCGAAGGAGCGGAGGCCGACGCCTCCGGCTCCGACGAAGCTGCGAACGCGCCCTCGCTCGCCCAACTCTACGCCCGGGGCGAGGGCGCCTTCGAAGCCGGCGACTTCGACACGGCGGTCGAGGCGTTCGCGACGGGGCTCGCCCGGACGAGCCGCGACCCGAACGTCCCTCCGCGGATCCGCGCCCACTTCCGCGTAAGCCTCGGGATCGCCCTGTGGGAACGCTTCAAGGCCAAGGGAGAGCAGCATCTCGCGGACCTCGAAGCCGCACGGAAACACCTTGCGGCCGCGATCGAAGAGGACGCCGAAGCCCTGACCGCCGATCCGACCTTGGAGGCCCTCGCCCGCCGCAACCTCGATGCCGTGAACCGGGCCCTCGAAGCGCGGCGCCCGCCACCGCCTCCTCGGGTCGTCCGGGTGACCGAACCCGGGGTGGACGCAACGCTGCTTCGACGCGCCCGAAAGGACCGGCGCGCCGGCATCGGGTTGCTCGTGGGCGGCACCGCCGTGATCGCCGGAGGCGTGGCGATCCTGGTGGACGGTCTCACCCTCGAGGCGCGCGCACGGGCCATCGCCGAGGACCCGCCCATGGGCCGCCAGAAGGAGTACATCGAGCAAGAGGTGCCGCGGCTGCAACGGATCCGCTACGCCATCGCCGGCCCGGCGCTCGCCCTCGGCACGGCCCTCGTCGGCGCGGGCATCGGGTTGCTCGTACGCGCCCGGAGGACGGCGGCGAAGGCGACCCGGTGATCATGGCCGCCCCCTCTTCCCCCCGACGCCTCCGCCCGCCGCTCGGTCCGGCTGCGATGCTGCTCGTTGCATGTAGCGCCACGCCACCTTCGATGCCGAACGACGGGAACGGCACGCCGCCGGCGGCCGCCGCGACGCGCGATGACGCCACCCTCCGCGCGCGGTTCGAGGCCGTCATGGCGCTGCCGCGCCACCATGCGGATCCCCACCGGGAACGGGGCATCGACGGCCTGGCCCGCCTGCTCGCAAAGGCCGGCTGCGCCCCGGTCCACCGCCACCGCTTCGAGGCCCACGACCCGTGGCGCGACCGCCCGACCACCGGCACGAACCTGTGGTGCCGCACGCGACCTTCGGCCCCGCGCCGGTTCCTGCTGGCCACCCACTTCGATCCTCCGCCCGCAGCCCACGCCGACCCCGATCCATCCCGCCGGGACCAACCGGTCCCCGGCGCGAACGACGGGGCCAGCGGCGTCGTCGCCATCCTCACGATCCTCGACGGCCTCCGCGACACCCCCGACCTCGGCCTCGACGTGGTGCTCTTCGACGGCGAGGAACTCGGAACGCCCGACGGAGTCGGCTACCTGGCGGGATCGCGGGCGCTGGCGGCCGACCTCGACGCCGTTGCGCCCCACCTGCGCCGGATCGACGGCGGCGTGGTGCTCGACATGGTGGCACGCCTGGGGACGACGATTCGGCGTGATCCGCTCTCGGAGCGGGCAGCCCTGCCCCTGGTGGATCACCTCTTCGACACGGCGATGCGGTTCGGCACGCCGTGCCTGCGCAACGAAGCCGGCCCTGCCGTCCTCGACGACCACGCCCCCCTGATCGAGGTGGGGCTGCCGGTGGTGCTGCTCATCGACCGGGACGACCCGAACTGGCATACCACGGCCGACACGATGTCCGCCGTCTCCATTGCGAGCCTTGCGTGCGTGGCCGACCTGGTCGCCGAGGCCCTGAAGACGGCCCCGTCCCTGCGAGGCCGCGCTCAGCCCATGTAGCGGCGGAACGTCGCGAGGTCCGGGATCCGCAGGTAGGGGTTCTGCTGGCGCACGATCCCGAGCGGCGCCTTCTCGCCGCCGTAGGCGTGCCCCGGGTAGAGCACCATGTCGTCGGGCAACGTCGCAAGTCGCTGCGTCAGCGTGCGGTACATCTCGTCCGGATCGCCCCCCGGCAGATCGACGCGCCCGCACCCCTGCAGGAAGAGGGTGTCGCCCGCCACCAGGGCGCGGTCGAGACGGAAGCACTGGGAGCCGGGCGTATGTCCCGGCGTGTGCAGCAACTCGACCTCGACGTCGCCCACCTTCACCTTGTCCCCGGAGTCGTGGAGCACGAGGTCCGACTTGGAAAGGCCCGTCACCTTGCGGATCCCCTCGGCCTCGGCGCGGTGGACGTGGGCCTTGACGGGCAGGAGTTCGAGGAGCATGGGAAGCCCCTCCACCGTGAACCCGAACATGCTGCCGCCACAATGGTCCGGATGATAGTGCGTCACGAGGGCGCCTTCGATCTCCATGCCGTCCTTGCGCGCCGCCTCCACGATGCCGCGCACGTCCCACGCCGGGTCCACCACCAGGCACTTGCCGGCCCGGCGGTCGCCCACGAGGTAGACGAGGTTCGCCATCTGGGCGGCGACGGGGTCGGTCAGGGCGAAGTCACGTCCGGCTCGCAGTTGCCGCAGGTAGAGGCGGTCGTCCATGGCCGGGGAAGGTAGCACCTGCCGGACGCAGGGCGGAACGTCGCAGACGGCGGACGGTGGACGGCGCGCGACGGACGACGACGGTGAGAGCGTCGCGCCCACCGGTGTTCCGATGCGCCAGGCTGGCTCGGGGACCGCGGGTGGCGGGCGGCGAAGGCCTTGCGGTTGTGGCCGTAGGCGGGCCCTTTGCCTCCCGCGCTGGCCGACACGTTCCTCCGGCCGCGGACACGCCCGTGAGGTGGCGCCCGACAGGACCCGCGGGACCGGCCACGCTGCACCTCCGATGCCGCATTCCCTCGTGCGTTACGGGGCGGGATACGGCGGACGGCAGACGGTGAGCCGCGGACGGCGAACGACGAGCGGCGAGCGGCGAACAGCGACGGATGGGGGCTTGACGGCGAACACCGTGGACTTAGGTTGCCGGGCGAGCCGAGCGGCGAGTGCTCCACGGCGCCGCAGGCCGACCCCGTACGAACCGTCCAAGGAGGCAGCAGTCATGGCACTTGCAAGGATTCCCACCGATCCCTTCACGATGGCCCAGGAGCTTCTGTCCTGGGATCCGCTCCGGCGCGCGCAGCTTTCCCGCAACAACCGCGAGATGGTGTTCGCGCCGCAGGTCGACGTGCGCGAGACGCCCGACGGCTACGTCATCACGGCAGACATGCCGGGCGTCAAGGAGGACGACATCGACGTGCACGTCGAGGAGGGCCGCCTGACGATCAGCGGCGCCCGCCACGAGACGAAGGAGCGCGACGACGAGACGTTCCACATCGCCGAGCGCCACTTCGGCACCTTCACCCGGACCTTCGTCCTGCCGCGGGAGGCGGACCTCGACAAGATCGAGGCCAAGCTCGAGCGCGGCGTGCTGACCGTGACGGTGCCCAAGCGCGCCGACGCCAAGCCGCGCAAGATCGAGATCAAGGCGGGCTGACCGCCGACCCCGACGAACCCCGGAAGGGAGCCGGCACGAGCGCCCGGCTCCCTTCTTCACGTCCTGCGCCGGTGCATTCGGTCGTCGTCACGCCAGCGCGGCCCATGTGAGTTGAAGGGCGATGCCGATGGTGGAGGTGGCCACGGCGAAGGGGACGGGCGGCAGGCGCCATGCGAGGAGGTAGGCGAGGGCCGCGACGATCTCGATCGTCGCGTGGACGTGGTTTGCGGCTGCGGGGAGGACCAGGGGCGAGCACAGGGCGGCGATCACCCCGACCTGGACGACGCGTCGGCGCGCCACGGTCTCACCCACGCGGACGGGTAGGGTGCGCTTTTCGGCGCGGGCGTCGCCTTCACGATCGGGAAGGGCCGTCGCGACGTTGCCGGCCCAGCCGAGGAGCACGAGGGGCACGAACGCCGACGCACGATCCCACGCCGGCCCGCCCTGGCCGAAGGCCCCGACCAGGGGCAGGACGACGCCCACCCCGAGGGCCTGCAGGACCGCCCCGCCGTCCACGTAGGCGCGGCGCAGGGGAGGGAAGCTATAGCTCCACACGAGGAGCAAGGTCGCCGCCGCACAGAGCACCGGACCGGGGGTCTGCGCCACCGCCGACCAGCCGGCCCCGTACGCCAAAAGGCCCACCGCCGAAACCGCCGCCGCCCGTGCGATCTGGCGACGCGAAAGTCGGCCCTCGACGAGGACCCCCGAACCGCCCGACACCAGGGTGCGGTGTCCGGCGATGGCATCGGCATCGGCATCGGCGAGATCGTTGGCCAGCACGATGAAGGCGTGGGCGAGCAGTCCGAAGCCCAACGAGACGCCGAGCCCCGCGGCGTCGAGGGCCTGCGCGCCCCCGCCGAGCAGGGCCGCCCCCGCGACGATGGGCGGAGCCACGTTGAGCTGGGCGAGGGGCCGCAAGGCACGGACCCACGCGACGAGATCGCTGCCAGCGGTCAAGGCACCGTGAACTCTAGCCGCAGACGGAGTGCGCGGGGGAGGCCGGAAGGTGCCGGACGGCACTCGCCCCGGATGCGACGTCTGCACCGCCCCGATCCCGTACGGGGGCGCAATCTCACGGAGGCGGCGCGAAGGAGACGAAGACCTGTGCGTCCGTCCCCTCGACCCACTGTGTGAAGGCCAGGGCCCACTGGCCGTCTCGGGCGGCCAAGGACGGGCCCGGAGCGCCCTCGATCACCTCGCGCAGAAGGTGTTCGGCGCTCGGGGAACCCTCACGGTCGGCGGCTGCGTACTCGAGCCACAAGAGGGCATGGGACGGGTCGTCGTCGTACCAGACGAAGGTGAAGATGTCGCCGTCGTAGCCGATCGTCGGCCCGTGGTCGGAGGCCGAGGTGCTGATGCGCGTGGGCGCGACCACGGGCTTTCCGTCCCGGTCGAAGAGTGCGAAGAGGATCGCCGGGTTCGGGATCCCCTCGGGCCCGTAGTCGCTCCAGACCGCCGCAAGGTGCTCGCCGTCGTAGGCCACGGCCGGCTCGCCACCGTCGCCGTTGGGATTGAGGATCTCGGGACCGGCCTCGATCGAGCCTCCATCGGCCGACAGTCTCACGTAGTAGGCATGGGTCGTTCCGCCGGCGGTGGACGTCCAGACGACCCCCCAGGCGTCGCCGAGCCACAAGGGCAAGGTGCGGGAGGACGAGCCGTGCACCGCGGGGTCCGAGAGCAGGATGGGCGTGCCGACGACCCCGAGCTCGGCGTCGAGACGGACGAACCGTGCCTCCTTGTCGGTCTGGGATGCTCCCACCCACGACAGGCCGAAGGCACCGGGTGACGACGCCAGGCCGACCCCATCGGGCGTTGCGCCCACGTCGGTCAACGCCGAAAGGAGCACCGTCGGTCCGGATCGCGAACCGTCGTCGGCGATCCGGGCGACGGCCACGTCGGTGCCCGTGCCCGTGTCCGCCTTGAAGGCCACGCCGAAGCCCACGCCATCGTGGGCCACGGCCGCACGCCCGTTCCCCAGCACGTCGTCGATGGCGGTGTCCCAGATCACCGTGCCCGACGCATCGATCCGCGTAAGATGGATCTGCGCCGTAAACTCGTCGAGTTCGCCGCCGTAACGCGACCACGCAACCCCATAGTCCTCGCCCACCGCCACCAGCACCGGATCCCGTGCCGTCTGGCCGGACGGGACGAACGTCACCTGCACCGGTTCCGAGAAGGTCGGCAAGCCTTCCGGCCCCCCGGTCGTGCTCCCCCCCGAGCCCGACGCCGAGGTCCCGCCGGATCCCGTGCCACCATCGCTTCCGCTGCCACCACCGCCACCACCGCAGGCGGCGGTCCCCAAGGCGACGAACACGGTGAGGAGGGAGACGGCGATGCGGGACGAAATCATGTCGTCCACAACATGGGGCGCCCTACCGGGGATGCAGCGGCAACCACCGCAGCATGGAGGCCAACGCCAGCGCACGAATTTCGCCACCGCATCACGGTGCGAGTTCGGCGATCCACGCGTCGGTGTCCGTTCCGCGTCGAGACGGCGCGTAGCCCGCCACCAGGACCCGAAGGTCGGGCCGGACGAGTACCGCGAAGGGCACGCGATGGGTCGTTACGTCGGACGCCCAGAGGCGTGCTCCGGTCGGATCGAGCTTGTGCACCATGGGCTGGCTCGGGTCCCCGTTGGAAGGTTGGGTCCATCCGGCGAGGACGGCCCTGCCTAGATCGTCGGATGCCAGGGCGTAGAGGAACGCGAAGTCCTCACCGAATCGCACGTACTCCCAATCGACCGATCCCAAGGGGCCGTAGCGCCGCACGATGGCGTCCACCCGCGTGGGCTGCGCCTGCATCTGCATCGCGGCCACGAGGGCACCTTCTCCGTCGGCTGCGACGGCGGTGGCGTTACCTCCGAGCGGTGCGAAGCTCCGCTCCCATATGGGCGTCCCCATCGCGTCGAGGCGAGCCACGTAGGCGCCCATGGAGTCCGCGCGGCCCGTGACGACGTAGCTCCCGTCGTCGAGGACGGCGATATCGGTACAGTCGTCGTCGCCGGGCGTCGGGTCGTGTTCGGCGGATCCGACGACGGTACCGTCGAAGCCATAGCGCAACACGAGGAAGCCCGTGTCCGTCTCCCCGACGGGGACCCGTTCGACGGCGACGAGGAGTTCGTCTTCGGAGGTGACGTCGAGCGCGACGGCATGGGCGTCGTAGACCGGATTGCCGCCACGGGTGTGCATCCACTCGAGCACACCGTTTCCGTCGAAGCGCCCCGTCCACGCTTCGGTAGTCCCCCCTGCCGTCTCCACACGCCCGGTCACGAAGATCCCGACGCCCGGTACGACCGCCACGTCGACGAGTTGGGCGCGCCCCGGGGTCATGCCGGCCCAGGTCCACGTCCAGACCTCGGCGCCGGTGGCGTCCCGTTTCGACAGGAGCATCCGCGTGTCGTCCGGGGCGACGGCGATCACGCCCGCCGCTACGATTTCCCCGTTGTCGTCGACGTCCACGGCGTAGAAGGCCTCGCTGGCCGAAACACCGGTATCGAAGATCGTCTCCCATCGCATGGCTCCGCCGACCGTGCAGTCGGCGTTGCATCCGTCACCATCCTCGCCGTTCCCGTCGTCGCAGGCTTCGCCTGGATCGGTCTTCCCGTCGCCACAGATCCCCCCTGCCGAAGTGCTACCGCTCGATGCGCCCTCGGTGGTTCCCCCCTCACTCGTCCCCGAGCCCGTCACGGAAGCCCCCGTCGTGGTCCCGCCGCCCGTCGTCGAATCGCTGCCCTCCGTCCCGCCCGAGCCATCGTCGTGTCCCCCGGAACATCCGAGGGCCAGGGCGAAAAGGGCCGGCCCCAACCGCGTCACCCTCGCCGTCTCGTGTCGTCGATCCATGGTCTCTCCTAGGGTGTGTACGCGGCGAACCAAAAGTCCCCCCCAGCGGCGGTCGTGCGGGTTCCCGCCACGAAGACGGCCGGCGCGGCGGTGGCCACGGCCCACCCCCAACCCGCATCGCCTTCGAGCATCCTCTGCCAGACCAGGTCTCCACTCCCGGCGTACTTGATCAGGATGGGATGGGGCGCAGCGCTCGCCTCGGGCGGCGCGGCCCCGGTCACCACCGCGTTGCCCAGGATGTCCGTCGCCACCCCCGTCGCGGCGTTGTCAGCCTCGAAGGGAAGGTAGCGCTCCCACGCCAGCGTTCCGTCGGTACGGTAGCGACGCAGGTATCCGACCCGGAGCGGTCCCACGTCGACCTGACCGGAGACGAAGATTGCACCCTCGTCGTCGAAGGCGCACCCGAACGTCGCGGGGGCATCGAAGTCCCGATGCCAACCGTCCGACAGATCCTCCGCGAGCACGGACACCCGCGTTCCGGGCGTGCCGATCAGGCCGCACGCCCCGATCCGACCATCGGGGGCGACGTCGACGGCGGTCACGAGATCGACCGCACCGCTGGCGTCGATGGTACGGGAGGCCTGCGGCGTACCGTCGGCATCGACGACCTGCACCCAAAGGTCCGGATCGCCGCCGGACGGTACGAGCATTCCCCCCACGACGACCCCCCCACCGGGCCGCTGGGCGATGCCGTAGGCGGCGGCTCCGCCGGTCGGATCCCCCGCGAACGTCCGTTCCCAGAGCAATCCTCCCTCTGGATCGAGCTTGGCGACCCAGGCACGAAACACAGGCGGCACCTCGGCGACACGGCCAGCCACGTAGACGGCCCCCTCGGACGTTACCGCCATGTCGAAGACCTCGTCCGCTCCGTTTCCGTCGCGGGTCCACGACCAGCGTTCCTCGCCGTCGAGGGTGCGGGCGGACACCCAGATCGTACCGCCATTGCCTGCGCCGTCGTGGCCGGCGACGTAGGGGCGACCCGTACCATCCACCCCGATGGCGCGCACTTCTTCGTCGGCGTCACCGCGGTCGACGGTCTTCTCCCACAGCGGTGCTCCGCCCAACTCGCATTCCGCGTTGCACCCGTCCCCGCTCACCGTGTTGCCGTCGTCGCAGCCCTCCCCCGGGTCGACGACCCCGTTACCGCAGATCGGACCGGCCCCCGTCGACCCCGACGTCCCCGTGGACGCCGCGGATGTGCCGCCACTGGACGCACCGCCGCTCGACGAGCTGCCGCCCGTCCCCGTGTCCGCGGCCCCGGTGGTCGTCGTGGTCGCCGCCCCCGAGATCGCACCGCCTCCGGAGCCGCAACCCCACGCCCCCGCGGCCACGAACGCGGCCAGCGAAAGCCCCAGCAGGCGCGACGTTTCGGGCACGCGGGGAACATGGTGCCGGGGCGGCCGATCGCCGCGCGCAGAACCTGCCCCTCGCCGCTCCCGAACCGGCAATTCGAGCGCGGCCCGCTCGACGGGATGGTCCCGTCGGCGGTGCATCTGCAGCGCCTGCCGTCGTACGGATGCCGCCGAACGGCACGATGTCCTATCATGGACCGAGACGGGCGGGGCCATCCCCTTCGACGGCCCGATCCCCGAGATTCGGTTCGCCCCGCGCCACGTCGGCGGCCTCGCACGATCGGACGACGGCACGCGAGGCCAGCCCGCCACCTACGGCGCCTCGTTCGCCGAGTGGACCGATCTCGCCTTGCATGCGCACGGTTCGGTGGGCCGGCTCCGCGCCCCGGGCGAGGACGCCGCCTCGAGCGAGGGCGCCAAGCCCGTTGGCCCGGTGGAGGGAGGAGCCTTCCGGCAACCGACCTCGCCGCCTTCGGGCGGAAGGGTCGGCCGCCTCGGAAGCCACGCCGCGGCCTCGAAGGCCCGCGCGAAGCGGGCCGGCCCCGTCGGCCGGCATCGAGCGGCGCCCGTCCCCGACGGACGTTCGTCGGCCGTTTCCCTCCCGGTGCTGCGGTCGGCCGGTGGTGTGCCCGGAAATCGGGCGCGGCGGAGCGTCCAAGTCGGCGATGCGCCTCGCCGGTTGCTTCATCCTGCTTCTTGGGCTCGCCGCCTGCGCGGACCGGACGGTCCCCCTCGATCCCACCACCGACACCGAAGGCGAGAACGTCGAGCGCCCGGAGGTCGGCATGTGGGCGCCTTGTGCGAGCCAGGCCGAGTGCATGGATGCGCCCATCTGCGTCTATCCCGCCGACGAGTCCGGCTTTTGCACCCAATCGTGCGAAACGGTCGCGGACTGCCCGGAGGCCTACGCACCGCCGAGCAACCCGACGTGCGTCGACCTCGGCGACGAGCTGCCCATGTGCGCCCTCGACTGCTCGGGCGGAGCGGGCTGCCCGCCGCAGATGCGCTGCACCGCCGTGGCGACCCCCGGCGGCGAACGCAAGCTCTGCTTCTGACGTCCACCGAGCGGACTCCCACCGAGGTCCCGCCGACGGGAGCGCGCCCTACGGGAAGACGAGTTTCACCTTGTTGCAGACGATTCCGAGGGCGATGTGGCACCCCTCCTCGGTGTCCCAACGGACGAAGAAGTGACCGACCACGTAGTCGGCGGGACAGGCGACCGAGCCGAGAAGGCTACCGCCAGAGCCGCCGGCGCTGGGTAACGTCGTGATGGCCCCCGTGTGCACGGCATACGTGTTCCCCTCCTCCACGATCTCCAAGGGTGCGCACTGCAGACGCACCGAGTGGATGTATGTCGCGCCCGTCGCCTCGATCCCGACCAACCACTGGCCGTCGGGGCAGAGGCGCAGCGACGGATCGGCGTCCATGGCGCCAAAGGAGAACCCCACCGTCCCGAAGTCCGCCTCGGCGCCCGATGCCACCCCAGGAACGCCACCCGCGTCGGCCAACGTGGGCGGCGCCGCCCGGACCTTCGTGGCGACCACGACGGGATCGGGGCCACAGTTCTGGGTCACTGCCGAGAAAAGGGCTGCGAAGCCGCGGATCGCCTGGGGCGCCGCGTCGAGATTCGGCTTCCACGTTGCCCCCGTATCCCACTGCATCCCCGAGACGTAATCGGGACTCGTGACCTCGTTGGGATCCTCGCTGAGCACGATCCCGACGGGCGCCACCAGGCACGCGTCCGTGCAACCGTCGTCGATGGCCCCGTTCTTGCCGTCGTCGCACGCCTCCCCGAGCCCCGCCTGGACGATCTGGTCGCCGCATTCCGGGACCGTGCAGGCGTTGGTGCAGGTATCGTCGTCGTCGACGTCGTTGCCGTCGTCGCAGGCCTCCCCGGCGGGGGGTTGCACGATGCCGTCGCCGCATTCGGCCGGGGTGCAGTCCGCGCGGCAAAGGTCGTCGTCGTCGTCGTTGCCGTCGTCGCAGGCCTCCATCCCCGACCACACGAATCCGTCCCCACAGGTCGCGACCTCGCATCCCACGACGCAGGCATCGTCGTTCTTGGCGTTGCCGTCGTCGCAGGCCTCGCCCGCCTGGACGATGCCGTCACCGCAGGAAGGCAGGGTGCAGGCATTCGTGCAACCGTCGTCGTCCACGTCGTTGCCGTCGTCACAGGCCTCCGCGCCTTGCAGCACGCCGTCACCGCACGTCGGGAGCTTGCAGTCGTTGGTGCAGCCGTCGTCGTCCACGTCGTTTCCGTCGTCGCACCCCTCGCCGGGCCCCACGAAGCCGTCACCGCAGGTCTGGGGGGTGCAGTCGGTCTTGCACACACCCGTATCGGCGTTGGCCGGCCCCGCGTCGCACGCCTCGCCCTCCTGCACGACGCCATCGCCGCAGGTAGGCGCGACGCACGTGCCGCCGACGCACGCAAGGCCGTCGCCGCAGGCTCCGCCGGCCGAGCACGGACACCCTTGGGTTCCGAGGGGACAGTCGCCGGTGCCTGCCGTGCCCGCGGTACCGGTCGTGCCTTGGGTCCCGTCCGTGTCGCCCGCGCCGCCGCCGGAGCAGCCCCCGAAGAGCAGCAGGCACAGCCCGAAGGCGAGACGGGGGCACGGGAACGAAGGAGTCCGCATCGACGCATCGTAGCCGCAACGCGCCCCTCTCACAACGCACGGCGCGGCCGACCCCGAAGCGGCGGTCGGGATCGCGCGCATCTGGACATCCGCGCCCGTTCGCAGTAGGCGGTGGCCGGCCATGCCGTTCGCCCCGGTCCTCGACGTGCTCCTCGACCTGGACCTCGTCCTCGTCACGGGCAAGGGCGGCGTCGGCAAGACCTTCCTCGCCGCCGCCTTCGCCCACGAGGCCGCCCGGGTGGGCGCGCGGCCCCTGCTCGTCTCCCTCGGTCCGAGCGCGCCGTTCGAACTGTTGTTCGGCGTGCGCCTCGGCCCCGAACCGGTGGGGCTCGGCGATGGGATCGAGGGGGTCGCACTCGACCCCGAGCACACGGTCCCCCGTGCCCTGGCGACGATCCTCGGCTCCGAACGCATGGCCCGTGCCGCCCACCGCAACCGTGCCCTGCGCAGCTTCCTCGACGCGGCACCCGGTGTTCCCGAGCTTGCGGCATGGGCCGCCATCGAAGGCTTCGTGACCCAACGGGAGTTCGGATTGCGCAGGTTTCATCCGGTCGTCGTCGACATGGACGCGAGCGGCCACGCGGCCATGATGCTCGACGTGCCGGCGGTGCTTCGCCCGTTCGCGGGACGCGGCCCCCTCGACGCCCTGGTCGGTGCCGTCGAACGGCGCCTCGCGGCCGCCTCCACGGGTGCCCTCCTCGTCTCCCTGCCCGCGCCGCTGGTCGTCGAGGAGACCTTGTCCCTCTACGATGCGTTGGTCGGACGCCTGGGCATCCTGGTGGCCGCCACCGTGATCAACCGCATGCCCGACCCCCCCCTGCCCGCGGTGGCCCCTGCACGCCTCGATGCCCTCGCAGAGCACGGGGCCGCCCGCGATCGGGCCATCGCCGCCGATCTCTGGTACGCCCACCGTGAGCTTCGCCGCTTTGCGTCCCAGGTGGAGGCGGCACGAAGCCTCGCGGCCGCCGTGGACGCGCCCACCGCGACGGTGCCCGAGGTCGCCGACCCGCAAGCGCGCACCTCGCTGGCACGGGCCGGCCGCGCCCTGGCCGAGACTTCCGTCACCTTCTTCGAGGAGGTCGAACCGTGACCCGGGCCCTCTTCGAAGGCGCGCGACTCGTCGTGTTCGCCGGCCCCGGCGGCGTGGGCAAGACGACGCTGGCCGCCGCCTGCGGCGTTGCAGCGGCCCGAAGGGGCATGCGCGTCCTCGTCCTCACGGCGGATCCGGCGCGACGACTCGCGGCCGCCCTCGGCCTTTCGTCCGAGATGGCGGATCCCGTGCCCGTGCCCCTGCCCGGTGCGGCAGGTGCCCTCGAGGCGGCCATGGTGGTCTCGCGCCACGTCTACGACGGACTGCTCGCCCGGCTCCTGCCGCCCGACGCCACCCGTGCCCTGCTCGAGAAGAACCGCATGTACGCGGCCTTCTCCCGCACCTTGGCGCGCTCCCACGCCTACGCCGCCATCGAGCACCTGCACCGATCCACCGAGGGCGACCGCTACGACCTCGTCGTGCTCGACACGCCGCCGGCCGATGCCACGCTTCAGCTCCTCGAGGCGCCCCGTCGCCTGCGTGCCTTCCTCAACGGCGCCCTGCTACGCGTCTTCGGAGCGGGCCGCCCGGCGGGGCGACGGCTGGCCCGCTATGTAGGCGATGGCTTACTTCGCCGTTGGAGCACGAGGATCCTCGGCGCCTCCCTGCTCGCCGAGACGCGCGCATTCTTCGACGTGGTCGGACGCCTGCGCGACGCCTTCACCTCCCGCACCGAGAAGGTATCCCGCATCCTACGGGACGATCGCACGCGCTTCGTGCTGGTGACCACACCTGGACCGGCAGCCCTCGCCACGGCCGCCGACCTGGCCGCGAACCTGCGGCACCAGGGGCTGCCACCGGACGTCCTCCTCGCCAACCGAGCCTATGCGGTGCTCGAGCCCGACGATCCGCGCGCGATCGTCTGCGACCTGCCCCCCGCCGACACGTCCGGGCTGCCTCCCTCCCTGCGCGACGTGGCCGTGGCCGTCCGCACGTTGCGCCGGGCCGCGGCGGCCCGCAACGCCGCCGCCCTCGAACGCCTCCGCAGCGCCGCGCTCCACCTGCCGGCGCCGCTCGAGATCCAGCTCGTCCCCCGCATCGACGACGCGGAACACGAC
>RFGU01000186.1 GCA_003696955.1 Deltaproteobacteria bacterium
AAGCCGCCCGCCCCGCCGGCCCCGCCCGCCGGGGGTGACGCGAAGGCCGGCGACGCCAAGGCTGGCGACGCCAAGGCTGGCGACGCCAAGGCTGGCGACGCCAAGGCTGGCGACGCCAAGGAAGGCGCCCACTAGGCCGTCCGTCGTCCGTGCCGGCCGCATCGCCTCCGGGCGGGCGGCCGAACCGTGGGCACGGGGTTCCCCGCGACGGGGGGCCCCGTGCTTTCTTTCGTGGGCGTGCGGATCTGTTAGCGTCGGCGCCGATGCGTGAAGACGGACGTGCTCCCGACGAACTGCGCCCCTTCGAACTCGAACCGGACTTCATCCGAAGCGCCCTGGGCTCCGTGCTCGTGACCGCGGGACGGACGCGCGTCATCTGCACGGCGAGCCTGCAGGACCGGCCGCCCCCGTGGCTCGACGTCGGCGGTTGGATCACCGCCGAGTACGCCATGCTGCCCGGATCGACCCAGCCCCGGGGCGAGCGCAAGGCGGGGGGGCGCGCCAAGGAGATTCAACGTCTCATCGGCCGCTCCCTGCGGGCGGCCGTGGACCTCGAACGGCTCGTCGATCCCGACGGGAACGGGCTTTCCATCGTGGTGGACTGCGACGTCATCGAGGCCGACGGTGGAACCCGGACCGCCTCGATCACCGGCGGGTTCGTCGCCCTGCAGCGGGCCCTCGCCCGGCTGGCCGGTGAGGGGCAACTCGCATCGTGGCCCGTGATCGGACAGGTTGCTGCGGTCAGCGTCGGCCTCGTGGGCGATCCACCCGTCGCGCTGCTCGACCTGCCCTACGAGGAGGATGCACGGGCCGTCGTGGACCTGAACGTCGTCCGACGTGACGGGGCCTACGTGGAGATCCAGGGCACCGGAGAACAGGGGACGTTCGATCGGGACCAACTGTCCGCGTTGCTCGACCTGGCGGACGCGGGGATCGACACGTTGCAGGCCGCGCAGCGCCGCGCCATGTTGCCGCCACCGTGACGCCCCTCGTCGTCGCATCCTCGAATCCGCACAAGGTTGCGGAGATCCGCCGGATGGTGGAGGCCGCCGGCGTGGGCCTCGACGTCGTGTCCATCGTCGACTTCGGCCGCCCTCCCCACGTGGACGAGACCGGGACGACGTTCGCGGAGAATGCGGCGATCAAGGCCCGCGCCTTCGACACCTGGCTCACCGAGCGCAACGCTCCGGCCGTCCGGTTCGTCGTGGCCGACGACTCCGGGATCTGCATCGACGCCCTCGACGGGGCCCCGGGGGTGAGTTCGGCGCGCTTCGCCGGCCCGCACGCCACCGACGCGGACAACAATCGGGCCCTCGTCGACGCCCTCGCCGCCCGCGGGGTCGACGCGTCGCCGGCCCACTACGCTTGCGTCCTCGTCCTGCTGGCGCGAACGGCCGACGGGGCCGTGCACGAGCACCGTCTCGAGGGCCGTTTCGACGTCATCGTTCGTCCCGTGCCGCGGGGCAGCGGGGGGTTCGGCTACGACCCGCACGCCTACCTCGAGGACGGGCGCACGGTGGCCGAGCTTACGGCCGACGAGAAGGATGCAATCTCCCATCGCGGGGCCGCCCTGCGCCGGATGGTGACGTTCCTTCGCGAACACGGAGGCGTGCCTTGACCGATGGGACGGCCCGTGGGGTGGGGCTCTCCCCCGTCGCCGCGCTCGACCCACCCCGTCTGTCCGGCTGGGGGCAGCTCGGGGTCCGTGCCCGCGAGCGGCTCGACGAGGATCTCGTGCGGCTGACGGAGCGGGCCGTTCTGTCCCGGGGCCTTGGTCGCTCCTACGGGGACAGCGCCCTACCACCGCCTTCGTGCGACGAGGTGGCAGGGACACGTCTGGCCGACCGGATCCTGGCCTTCGATCCCGGCACGGGCCGGATTCGCGTCGAGGCGGGCGTGAGCATCGGAACCCTCGTCTGGACCTTCCTTCCCCGCGGCTTCTTTCCTCCCGTCACGCCCGGTACGCAGTTCGTCACGGTGGGCGGGGCGGTGGCCTCCGACGTGCACGGCAAGAACCATCACGTCGCCGGATGCTTCGGCGCGCACGTCGACGAGCTTCGTATTCGGGTGGCCGACGGACGCATCGTGGACTGCTCTCGGACGCGCCACCCGGATCTCTTCCGGGCGACCTTGGGGGGCATGGGCCTTACGGGGCACGTACTCGAGGTCGCCTTTCGCATGGAGAGGGTGCCGTCCGGTTGGGTCTTCCACGAGGCCGAACGGATCGACGACGTGGAGACCTTCGTGGCCCGGCTCGAGGAGGCCGCGGCCGCCTGGCCCATGACCATGGGGTGGGTGGATTGCGCCACCCGCGGCCGCGGCCTCGGGCGTGGGATCCTGCAGCGCGGACGCTGGGCGGATCCCACGGAGGCCCCGCCCTCGCCGCCTTCGCCCCTTCCCGAGCGCGTCGTGCCGTTCTCCATGCCCAACTGGGCCATCAATCGGCTCACGACGCGGATCTTCAACGAACTCTACTACCGCAAGCAGATCCCACGGTCGACGTGGGGCATCGTCCACCCCGAACGATTCTTCTATCCGCTCGACGCCCTGCGCCATTGGTATCGTCTCTACGGTCCCCGCGGGTTCACCCAGTATCAGTGCGTCTTGCCCAAGCCGAATGCCCCCGTCAAGGCGCGGCGATTCCTCGAGTTGCTCACGTCCCGTGGGGGTGCCTCGCCCCTTTGCGTGATCAAGGACTGCGGCCCGCAAGGGGAGGGGATCCTCTCGTTCCCCATGGAGGGGATCTCCATCGCCGTGGATCTGTGGATCGACGATCGCACCCAGTCCCTCGTCGACGCCCTCAACGAGTACGTCATCGACGCGGGAGGCCGCATCTATCTGACGAAGGACGCGCTCACGCGGCCGGAGCACTTTCGGGCCATGGAGCCGCGCCTTCCCGAGTTCGAGGCCGTACGCCGCGCCTGGGACCCTGACCTGACGATTCGCAGCCATCAATCCGTTCGACTCTTCGGAGATCCGCCATGAACATCGCCCTGCTCGGAGCGACCCGCGGCATCGGTCGCGCCCTCGCACGCCTCGCTGCGGCCCGCGGCGACCGGCTCGTCCTGCTCGGCCGTGACCGGGGCACCCTCGAACGCAGCGCCGCCGATCTGGCGGCTCGGACCGGCCGGCCGGAGCCGCCCGTCGTCGAGTGCGACCTCGACCGACCGGAGGACTTCGGCGCGGCGGTGGACGCGGCCTTCGACGCACTCGGCGGCCGGATCGACGCCTTCGTCGTGACGGCGGCCCGGTTCGCCACCCAGGAGGCCCTCGAGGACGACCTCGAAGAGACGGCGGTCCTGTTGCGCGTGGACTTCACCCATACCATCGTGCTGTGCGAACACGTACGACGCCGCTTCGAGGCCCAGGGCGGGGGGACGATCGCCGTGTTCTCGTCGGTCGCGGGGGATGCTCCGCGCAAACCTGTGGCCATCTACGGCGCGGCCAAGGCGGGGCTTTCCCACTACGTGCTCTCGATGGACCTTCGGCACCGGGACCGCGGGATCCGCTACGTGTGCATCAAGCCTGGCTTCGTGCGCACCCAGATGACCGCCGGGCTGCCCGAGCCGCCGTTCGCCGCCGATCCCGACGTGGTCGCCGCTCGAGCCCTTCGGGCCATCGACAAGGCCGCACCCGAGGCCTACGTCCCCGCCATCTGGCGCCTCGTGATGCTGGTGATCCGGCACCTTCCCCGGGCCGTCATGCGGCGGGTGGGGTTCTGACCCGGTCGCACGCTTTCGCCTGCGGCGCCCGCCGTCAACGGGCGTAGAGGACGAGGGCCACGAGCATCGCGTAGATCGCGAGGTTGCCCATGAAGATGCGGTCCTTGAGCATCTCTTCCGTGGGGCTTTCGGCCTCGTGGCGCTTCGAGACGAGCTGCACGTAACGAAAGACCCCGACCAGCACCGACGGCGTCGTCAGCACCAGGTTCTTCGTGCCGAAGGTGGTCACCGTGTGCTCGCTCAAGGTGTACGCCATGTAGACGAGGATCGTGACCACGCCGAGGCCCCACATCGCAAGCCGTAGGGAGCGCAGATCGTATCGAGCCAGGACCGCGCGTTGTCCTGGGGCGTCCTGGGCCGTGGCAAGCTCGTGCACCCGCTTGCCGACGGCCAGGAACAGCGAGAGGAGGAAGGCACAACCGATGAGCCACGGGGATGCCGGGACGGAGATGGCGTAGGCCCCGGCCAGGACCCGCAGCATGAAGAAGCCGGCGATGAGCAGGACGTCGAGGAACGGGATCTGCTTGAGGTAGAGGCTGTAGGCGACGTTCAGCAGCATGTACGAGGTGAGCACGCCTCCGAACCTGCGGTCGAGGACGAACCCGAGTACCAGGAGCGTCGGGGTGGCCACGCCGAAGAACACCCACGCGACGCGCACGGGGAGGGCACCCGATGGGATCGGCCGGTTCCGCTTGGTCGGGTGCAGCCGATCGGCCGCGACGTCGAGGAGATCGTTCAAGACGTACACGCAGCCCGAGATCAGCGAGAACAGGGCAACGGCCGCCAACGTCCGCAGAACCGCGTCAGCGTCTCCGAGGCGCAGCGAGAACACGAGCGCCGCCGCCACGAACACGTTCTTGAACCACTGGTGGGGGCGAAGCGTCTTGAGGAGAGCCCGGAGCACGGCTGCTCCGCCGAACTATGGCACGGCGCGTTGGAATGTTCCATCATCGGCCGGGCGTGGCGGACCACCCAGGAGCGCAGCGCGGCGTGGCCCTACCGGACGGCCGGGCGGGGGACTTCGGCCGTTGGGCGGCGCGGCGCCTTTCGGCCGCGCTGGTCGCCCTCGTCGCCCTTGCCGCCTGGGTCGTGTCGGCGGTGGTGGCCGTCGCAGCCCCCGTCGAATCGGCGCCCTCACGAACGCGCGATCACCTGTGGACGCCAGGGGTCTACGACCCGGCGAAGGGCTGGGTGGGGCGTGCGGCGAGGGCCTTCGAGGATCGCAAGGCTCGCTATGCGGCGGCCGGGCCGAAGGAGCCCTCGGCGGTCCTGCCGCTGCTCGGTCTGGTGGATGCGCTCCACGGCGAGATCGACGAGGCGTCCATCTCCGCCTTCTTGCGAACGGTTGCGCAATCGTCCCACGTCCATCCGCTGGTGAGGGGGGTGGCCGCCTACGAGGCGGCGATCCTCGACGAACGACGCGGACGCATCGATGCCTCGGCGGCAGCGTTGCGGCGCCTCGGGTTCGTTCTGGACTGGGTCTTCGTGGGGCCGTTCGACTTTCGAGGGCCCAGCGACCTCGACGGAGGGCATCCATGTCTCGACGAGCCCTACCGATCGGATGCCGTATTTGAAGGGGCGGTCGTTGGCGAACCGCTGGCATGGCGGGCGTACGACTACGACGGTTTCGCCGACGGTGGATTCGTCGGCTTCGACGAACTGCTCACACCGAACGAGAAGGTCTTTGCCTGTGCGACGACCTGGATCCACGTGCCGCGTGACGGAGACGTGGCGGTCCGGGTGGGAACGGGAGGTGCGTATCGTGTGTTCGTGGGCAAGGACGAGGTGCTGCGCGGCGACGATCGAAGACTTCCCCATCCCCTGCAGGACGCGGCCACGGTCCGTCTGTCGTCGGGGTGGCATCGGCTGCACGTGCTCGTCGCCAACGAGAGCGAGCCGTGGGGCTTCTACCTGCGGGTCACCCGTCCCGACGGCACGCCCCTGTCCGGCCTCGAGGTGCGCGCCGAACCTCCGAAGACCTCCGTGCGGGGTCGGAGCGCGCCGGCGCGCCGCCCCGCCAACACGTTGCGCGGGTTGCTCGAACGGCGGGCGTCCGGGGGCGATCCAGTGAAGGAACTCGACCTTTGCGAGTTCGAGTGGCGCACGCACCCCTATGCCCGGTCCGACAGCCGCACGGTCGACCGACTGCGGCGCATCGAGCCGAGTCTCGAGCGTGCGCGGGCCAGCTTCCTGCGATCCCTGGTGGAGACGGACGAATCGGCGCGGCGGCTCGCCCTCGAACGGGCCATCGAACTGGGGAAGAAGGAGGGGCTGGGACCCCGCTTGGGACCATGGTTGCTCGAGCTGGCGTTTCGGGAGCGGTCGCTCGGTCTCGAGCGGGCCGCGCGGGCGCGATTGCAGGAGGCCTTCGACGTGGCGCCCGACGATGCCGCCATCGAACTGGTGTTGATCGACGAGTTCGCCGATGCGGGGTTCGAGGCCCAGGCCCTCGAGTGGTCGCTCGACCTGCTCGGCCGACGGTCCGCATCGGCATCCGTGCGGGATGCCGTCGCCGAGCGCCTCGCCGCCGCCGGCCGCAAGGCGGAGGCCCTCGACGTCCTCACCGATGGGGGCGTGATCACGCAGGTAGGTCGCAATCGTATCGTCAACTGGTCCCTCGAACTCGGCCGCGTGGACGTCGCCGTGGCCGCCGCACGTCGCGATGCGTCGATGTTTCCCGGGCGCCCTGGAGTGTTCCGGCGGCTCGCGTGGGTGCTCGACGCCGCCGGGCGGGAACGCGATGCCTGGGATGCGATGGCGCGTGCACTGCAGCTTGCGCCCCTCGATCCGGAACTCCATGCGGAGGCCGCCCGGCTCGCCCTGCTGCACGGTCGCGCCACGGTCGCCGTCGCCGAGTTGCGAAGGTCGCTCGACCTAAGGCCCCAGCAACCCGATCTCCGTACGCTCCTGTCGTCCCTCGACGGGGGCGCCGATCGCGACATCTTCGAACGGCGCGCCCTCGATCTCGAGCGCGTCGTGCGTCGCAAGACGCCGCCGAAGTGGCAACGGCGGCCGGCGGTGACGTTGGCCCGTACCGTGGCGGTGCGCGTCCATGACAACGGATTGAGCGAGCGCCTCGACCACCGGATCCTGCGGATCCAGGACGAGCGCGGGGTTCGGGATCGCAACGTCCACTCGTTCTTCCACGATCCCTCGCAGTCGTACGTGGAAGTGCGTCGCGCCCGTGTGCGACATCCCGACGGCACCGTGGAGGAGATGGGGCGGGTCCGCGTGTCCTCGTTGGCCGAAGCCGGCTATCGCATGTACTACGATCGCCGGCGCGTGGACGTCATCTTCGACCGCCTCGAACCCGGAGACGTGATCGAGGTGGCGTTCGTGGAACGGGACGTGGCCGCGAGAAACATGTTCGACACGTACTTCGGCGATCTGCAGCCCATCGGCGGGATCGATCCCATCGGGCGATTCGAGTACCTGGTCGAGGCCCCCGATGCCATGCCCTTGTTCTTCCGCCACGGTGACGTTCGTGAGGAGCGTAGAGCGGGCCGCCGCATCTACAGGCTGGTGCGAACGGACGTGCCCCACATCGACCCTGAACCGAGGATGCCCGGTTGGACGGACGTCGCGGACTACGTGCACGTCAGCAGTTACGCGGACTGGGACGAAGTGGCGCGTTGGTACTGGCGTCTCGTGCGCGAGCAACTCGTGGTGGACGAACGCATCCGGGCAGCGGCCGCCCGGGCGGTGGAGGGCATCCCCGTCGAGGACCGCCGCGCACGCATGGAGGCCATCTACACCTACGTCGTCCGCAACACCCGGTACGTGGGGCTCGAGTTCGGGATCCACGGGTACAAGCCGTACCCGACGACGGAGGTGTTCGCCCGCCGGTACGGCGACTGCAAGGACAAGGCGGCCCTGCTCAAGGTCATGCTCGAACAGGTGGGGATCGACAGCCACATGGTTCGGGTGCGGGCACGTGATCTCGGGGGGATCGATCCGCATCCGGCCTCCCTTGCCGCGTTCAACCACGCCATCGTGTTCGTACCGGAGTTCGACGTCTACCTCGACGGCACGGCCGAATGGTCCGGCCCCTCCGAATTGCCCGAGTTGGATCGGGGAGCTACGGTGCTCCACGTGCTCGAC
>RFGU01000187.1 GCA_003696955.1 Deltaproteobacteria bacterium
GCGAGGCGCAACACGGTCTTCAGGGCGCCCCGCGCGATGGGCGAGGGCACGACGAAGGCGATACCGCCGCAGCGCTCGGTGAGCCGCTCGAGGTTCTGCTTGAGCCACTCGGCCTGCCAACGCACGTGTTGGATCTTGGGCATCTTCTGCCGCGGCTCGGTCACGAGCACGAAGACGTAGGTGTCCCGCCGTTCGAGGTACCATTCGCAACGTTTCAAGTAGGCCAGGAAGTCGTCGTCGGACGGTGCGGCGGGCATGCGCACGACCAGCAGGGGCCAGGCCGAGTCGTCGAACGTGATCGAGGACGGCACGGCCCCGAGGATGCCGACCGAGGGCGGGATTGCAAGCCGGACTCCTGCCCCGGGCGGCCGCGGCGCACCCCCGTCGGATGCCTGCATCACGCCGCGCGGTCGGCGGCGTCCGCGACCCGTGCGGCGGCCAGGGCAGGCCGTGGCTCCGGCCACCGCATCCGCTGGACGTTGGCCGGCAACCGGACGATGCGCATCCACGAAAGCACGCGAATGATCTGGTAGCAGGGATCGATCTCCCACCTGCGCGCGGCGAAGTTGGGCGATTGACCGTAGCGGTGGTGGTTGTTCTGGAACAACTCGCCCATGGTCACGAAGTCCACCGGAAGGGAATTGCGCGACTCGTCGTCCGAATCGAAGTTGCGGTAGCCGTACTTGTGCCCCGCCCAGTTGACGATGGCGCCGTGGACCGGTCCCATCACGAAGTGGACGGGCAGAAGCGCCCACATCCACGCCTCCGTCGCGAAGACCGCGTAGAACGCGATGTAGGCCCCGACGAAGGCGAGGCGCGTGGGCCAGAACTGGGCCAGACGGTCGAGGGTCGGCCACTCCGGCACGCCACCGTCGAAGCGCGGCTCGGGATCCACCCGCCGCGATGCATAGCCCTCGTAGCGCACCTTGGTCGCCCACATCATCGAGAAGGGATTGCCGAAGAACCGAGGGGAGTGGGGGTCGCGCTCGGTGTCGGAGAACGCGTGGTGCTCACGATGGAGGATCGCGTAGGCCCGCGGGTCGAGGTACGAAGACCCCTGGGTGACGAAGGTCAGGAAGTGGAAGAAGCGCTCCCACCCCTTGCTCATCTCGAACATGCGGTGGGCCCCGTAGCGGTGCAGGAAGAAGGTCTGGCAGAACACGCAGGCGACCCAGTGGGCGACGAAGAAGGTGACGACGGCCATGAGGCGTTCAGCGTAGACTTGCGCACGATGCGCAGTGTCACCGTTGGGTCATGGAGACGCGATCTTTCGGCCACGGCGCGTCGTTGCACGCGCCGAGCAGGTGGCGTAGGGTTCGCGCCCCAAGGCGGCCTCCGGTCGCCGGCGCGTCCGTAGCTCAGTCGGATAGAGCATCAGGCTTCGAACCTGAGGGTCGCACGTTCGAGTCGTGCCGGGCGCACTTGCGTGCGCTCCCGCCTTGCGGCGGGACAGGCGCTGCGCGCCTGCCGGCGCGCCCCAGACCTTCGGTTCGAGTCGTGCCGGGCGCACTTGCGGGCGCTCCCGCCCTACGGCGCTGGAGCACCTCGGTCGCGGCCCGCCGGGGCGTCGTAGGTCTCGATGGAGCCGGCCAGGGGCGAGCAGTCGGCGTCGGGCCGAAGCTGCACGCAGAGCACGAACGGGAAGACCTTCGCCCAGTCCCGATAGCGGTGCCCGCCTCGGTAGACGAGGTAGTGGTGGGGGACGCCGTGGCGCTCCAAGTGGGCGTGGAAGGCCGCCGTCGACGCGGCAATGCCCCGCCGATCCCGGGTACCCGCACCGACGAGGAGCGATCGCCCTTCCAACGCCTCGGGCGAGGACAGACGTGCATAGGCGTTGTGCGCCTCCACCTCGGCACGGTCGGGCGTACCGAAGATCCGCTCGGTCGGAATCCCGCGAAAGTACTTGCCCGCGAGGAAGTCCATGGTTCGATCGACGTCGAAGATCGGCGCGCTCAGCACGGAGATCGTGCCGAACGCCTCCGGGTGATCGAGCCCGAGGTAGAGCGCCCCGGCACCGCCCATGGAGACCCCCAGAACGTGCTGGCCCGCGGGCGCGTCGAGGACCGGGACCTCGCGCCGCACGAACGGGATCGCCTCGTCCACCACCCAGTCCTCGTACCGATGGCTGCCGTCCGCCCAGTTGCGCCAAAAGCCGAGTTCCCCCTCGGGAACCGCGACGATCACGGGCGGCACGTGCCCTGCGGCGATGGCGGCGTCGAGACGTGCCACGACCTCGCCGTGGCGCTCGAAGATCCGCGCATCGTCCCCACCCCCGTGGAGGAAGACGACGAGCGGAAGGGGTGTGCGACCGTCCCACGCAGGGGGTCGATAGATCGAAACCGGCAAAGGCCGTCCCTCGGCCCGACTTTCGACGGTGCGCACCTCGAGGGCATCGGGCCGCGGCGCCGAAGCGCACCCGCCCCCCGACAGCACGAGGCTCGTGCAGCACACACCGGCGAGGACGCGATTGGCGGTCACGGTGCCGTCCTACCACGCCGGACCACGATCCGCTTTTCCGCACGGTTGCAGGCCGCTACCGTTCGACCGCGCCATGGAGCCGCCGCTGAAGACCACCGAGGCCGAGGCCCGCTTCGCCCGGCTGCGGGCACGGGTGGGGTTGGTCGCCGCGCCCGCGAGCTTCGTTGCGGTCCTGGCCGCCGACCTCGACCTGCCCACGCCCGAGGCCCGTCGCCTCGCGGCCGTGGCCGCGTTCACCGTGGTCGCCTGGCTCACCGAGTGCCTGCCCCTGCCGATGACGGCCCTGCTCGCGCCGGCCCTTGCGACCCTGTTCGGCGTGGCGCCGGCCGCCGAGGCGTTCGCCGCCATGGCCCACCCGCTCATCTTCCTCTTCCTCGGCGGATTCGTCCTGGCCGAGGCCCTGGCCTGCCACGGCGTCGACCGGCGCGTCGCCCTGTGGATCGTCTCCCGCCCCGCCGTCGCCGACCGGCCGACCCGCGCCGCCGTCGCCCTCGTGGCCCTCGCCTTCGTCGCGAGCATGTGGATCTCCAACACGGCCACGACCGCCGTGATGCTCCCGATCCTGGCCGGCTTTGCGTCCACCATCGGCCGCTCCGTCGGCGACGACCCGGAACGCGCGGCCCGCCACCGGGCATTCGTCTCGGCGGTGTCGATCTCGGTGGCCTACGCCGCGTCCCTCGGGGGCATGACGACGCCCGTCGGCACGGGCCCCAACCTCGTGGCCCTCGGGATCCTGCGCACCGATCTGGGCATCTACGTCGACTTCGCCGCGTGGATGTCCTTCGCCCTTCCCGTGGCAGTGCCCCTGGCGCTCGTGCAGGTGCTCGTCGTCCTGCGCCGGGCGCCCCCGGCCACGGCCGTCGTACCCGGGCTACGGCGCGAGGTCGCGGCCGAGCTTGCGGCCCTCGGCTCCCCGTCGCCCGCCGAGCGCAGGACGGTGTTCGTCTTCCTCCTGGCGGTCGCCGGGTGGCTCGCCCCGGCCGTCCTGCGTCTGGCCGTCGGTGCCGATCATCCGTGGACCGCCTGGAGCCGGGCCCACCTGCCCGAAGGCGTGGTCGCCGTCGTGGCGGCGGGTCTTGCCTTCCTGGTGCCGAGCGGCCGTCCGGATCGCGGGGCCCTGCTTTCCTGGGAACGCGCGGCCCGGATCGACTGGGGCACCCTGCTCCTGTTGGGCGGGGGGCTTTGCCTGGGCGACCTCGCCATGACCACGGGGCTCGCCGAGGCCCTCGGGCGAGCGGCCATCGACGCTGCCGGCCCCGCCGCGGCGTCGCCGATGGGCCTTTTCGTGGCGGCCGTGGCCCTGGTGGTCTTCCTGACCGAGGTCACGAGCAACACGGCGACCACCGCCATGATGCTGCCGGTCGTCGTGGGCATCGCCCGCGCCGCCGGCATCGCTCCGGCGCCCACCGTGATCGGCGTGACCTTGGCCGCAAGCTGCGCCTTCATGCTGCCCGTGGCCACCCCGCCCAACGCCATGGTCTACGGCAGCGGCCTCGTATCCTTCCCGCAGATGCTCCGCTTCGGCTTCGTGCTCGATCTGGTGGCCATCGCCGTCCTCGCCGCCCTCGGGGCCACGGCCCTGCCCGTCCTCCTTCCGGCGGGATGAATGCGTACGGATCGTGGCGGCCGCGCTACGCTCGGTGCCGTGCCCCCGGCAGCGCCGATCGACGCGACCACCACACCCCCCGCCGCCGTCGACACCACGATCCACCTGTGCGCGGCAGCCCTCGACGGCCGCGTGGACGTGCGGGCCCTCGGCCGCACCGACGCCTTCGACCGGGCCCACGACGCCGTGCTGGCCGTCGAGACCGCCCTCCCCGACGGCGATCGCCTGCTCGTGTTCGCCGTGGGGGCGGTGGTCGTGTTCGGCCGCAACCGACTCGACGCGCCGACCGTCGCCACGATCCGCGAACGCACGGGCCGCGACGTCCTGACGGCAACGGTCGAGACGTTCGAGGTCAGCGTCGACCCCAGGCTTCGCCAGCCGCGCGTGTTGTGGGACGGCGCGGTGGTGCCGGCCGCCACGCCCGAGGCCCTCCTCGTCGTGGCTCTGGTCCTCGCCGAGTCCGTAGCCCTCGAGCGCTACGAGGAGGCCGTCGAACCCCTCGTCGAGGAGACCGCCGAACTCGCCCGGCGCCTCGCTCGCAAGGGGCGTCCGCCGTGGCGCAACGCACCCGTCCGTCGGATCGCGGCCATCTCGGTCCAACGCCTCGAGATCGCCCGATGGTTCTTCCTGCTCGAGCGCCCCGACGTCGCATGGGAGGACCAGGTCGCCGACCGCCTCTACGACGCCCTCGTCGACGACCTCGAGCTGCGCGACCGTCACGCCGCCCTCGAACGCAAGCTCGCCCTCATCGAGCACACCCTCGAACTCGTGACGACCCTGTGGGAGGGACGGCGGGGCCGCCTGCTCGAAGGCGCCATCGTCGTCCTCATCGTGGTCGAGATCGTGCTGGCCCTGGCCGGATCGGGCTGACGGAACCCGAATTCGCGCCGGCGGACGCCCGGGACCCGAGCGGCCCGATCCGCATGCGTTCGGGACCCTTCGGCCAAAACGGCGGCCCGCTCTGGCCCGCCCGCGCACCGATCTCTGGTTGGCGGGCGGCTTCCGTCCTATGATCGCCCGGCCTTGGACCGTTCGCCTCCCGCCCCTCCCCTTCCCGGTTGGGTTCCCCTGGGACTCGGCGCCGCCGGAGCCGTTCTCATGTTCGTCCCCGGCGTGCCTCCCGTCGTCGCGGCGGCCCTGTCGGCGGGGGCCGGGATCACGGGCATCTGGCTCGCCGGTCACGGCGACCGTCTGGCGGCCGAACTGGCCCGGGCCAGCGGGGAACTCGAGGACCTGCGCACGGAGGTCAAGGCCCTCGAGGCCGCCCGTGCCGAGACCGACGAGCTGGCCGAGGCGGCCCGCGAGCGGGACGCCCTGGCCGCCGAACTCGAGGCCGCCCGCAAGGAGATCGAACGTCTGCGCAGCGCCGCCCTCTCCACGGCGGCCGAGGCCTCCCCGCAGGTCGGCCAGCTCCTCGACGAAGTGGCGGCCCTGCTCGACGAGAGCCTCGGCGAGTTCTCCCAGATCGGCGAACAGGTCCAGCGCACCCTCGCGCGGCTGGCCGAGATGAACAGCGGTCTCAAGAGCGTGGCCGAGAACGTGGATCTGCTCGCCAACAACGCCGAGGAGAGTTCGAGCGCCATCCTCGAGATGGCCGCGGCCAACGACGAGGTGGCCGAGAGCATGTTCAACCTGGCGGCGGCCGTCCAACAGACGGCCACGTCCATCGAGGAGATGACCTTCTCGGTCAAGGAGGTGGCCAAGAACATCGAGGCCCTGTCGACCACGGCCGAGGAGACCTCCTCGGCCATGAACGAGATCGACATCTCGATCCAGCAGGTGGAGAACAACGCCAACGAGACGGCCCAACTCTCCGAGGAGGTCGTGTGGGCGGCCGAAGGCGGCGTCGATGCGATCAACCAGACGGTCGAGGCGATCAACCAGATTCGGGCCTCGGCCGCCGAGGCGACCGACGTCATCGCCCGCCTCGGCGAGCGCATCGGCGAGATCGGAAAGATCCTCAGCGTCATCGACGACGTCTCGGAGCAGACGAACCTCTTGGCCTTGAACGCCGCCATCATCGCGGCCCAGGCCGGCGAGCACGGCAAGGGCTTCGCCGTGGTGGCCGACGAGATCAAGGACCTGGCCGAACGATCGGCCGCGAGCACCCGTGAGATCGCGGAGATCATCAAGGCGATCCAGACCGAGAGCCGCAACGCCGTGGACGCCGTGCGCCGATCGAGCAAGAGCGTCGACGACGGCGTGCGGGTGTCCCACCAGGCCGAAGACGCCCTGCGCCGGATCTCCGAGGCGGCGCGTCACTCCACCCAGATGGTCCGCGAGATCGCCCGCGCCACGGTGGAGCAGACCCGCAGCTCCAAGCAGGTGACCAGCGCGATCCACCTGGTGGCGACCACGGTGCAACAGGTCGCCACCGCCACCGTGGAACAGGCCCGGGGCGCCGAACAGATCATGCGTTCGGCCGAGAAGATGAAGTCGATCACGCGCCACGTCGAACGCTCCACCCAGGAGCAGACCCGCGGCAGCCGCCAGATCACCCAGGCCATCGAGACGATCAGCGAGATGATCGCCCAGCTTCGGGACAACCACAGGTCCCAGACCAAGAGCGCCGACGACGTCCTCGAGGAGCTTCGGTCGGTCCTCTCCCAGGCCGAGCGCCAGCGCGACCGCATCGCCCGCATGCGGCAGCAGCTTCGGGCCGGTGCGGCCGAGTGACGAAGGGGCCGGGGCGTGTGGTGGGCCCACGGCGGGCCTGCTAGGTTTAGCCCCGTGTTCGGCATCGGCACCTACGAGATGCTGATCATCCTGGCCGTCGGGCTCATGCTCTTCTCGCCCAAGGAGCTGCCCGGCGTGCTTCGGGGGATCGCCCGGTTCTGGGCGTCGATCCGGCGCACCGCCGACGAATTCCGCGACGCCATCATGCAGGACGAGGATCTTCGGGAGGTGCGCGAGGTCCTCGACGGGGCGCGCAACGACGTCCTCGCCGCCGAACGTGCCGCGCGCGAGGAACTCGAGCGCGCCCGCATGCAGGTGCGCGAGGCCGAGGCCAAGCTCGCCGAGGCCGTCCGGCGCTCCGAAGCCGCCGCCCTCGAGGAGCACGCCGCCGCCCTCGAGGACGAAGCGGCGCGCCTGGCCGGCCACGACCGGCCCGCCCTCGCCCACGAGGCCGAGGCCCCGACCGACGACGCGGCGGGCGACCAGGTGGACGACGGGGCCGAGGGGTTTGCCGAGCCGGCCCTGGCGCCGCCGCGCACGGTGGCCGCCGCACCGCCCGTCGCACCGGGCCCCGCCGCACCACCCCCGCCCGAGGTGACGCCGCCTTCGGCCCCCGCCGGCTCGCCGCCCGCCACCGGCACCGGGACGCCCTGACGCCATCATGGCCGCCACGCCGACACCACCACCTGCCGCCGCCGACACCCCCGAGCGGAGCTGGCTGACCGAGGGGCCCGAAGGGGACCGACCCATGTCCTTCTTCGAGCACCTCGCGGAGCTGCGGATGCGGCTCATCCGGGCGACCATGGGGCTTGCGGCCGCGTTCGTCGTGGCCTGGATCTTCCGCATGCAGCTCCAGGCCCTCGTCAACGCGCCGCTCTTCGACGCATGGCAGACCCTGGTGGCGGAGGGCAAGCTCTCGGGGCCGCCCAAGCTCCAGACCCTCGGGGTGCTCGACGCCTTCTTGACCCAGGTTCGGATCGCGGTGACGGCGGCGATCTTCCTGGCCGGCCCCGTCATCTTCTACCAATTGTGGATGTTCGTAGCCCCGGGCCTCTACCCGAGCGAGAAGAAGCTCGTGGTGCCCTTCGTCGCGACGAGCGCCGTGATGTTCGTGCTCGGCGCGGCCTTCTGCTACGAGATGGTCCTGCCCTTCGCCACCAAGTGGTTCCTCGAGTATCCCCTCGAGGAGGTGGACGGCTCCGGCGTGCAGGTGATCCCGCAATATACGTTCCCCGACTACACGACCTACACCACCAAGCTGCTCCTCGGCTTCGGCCTGATGTTCGAAATGCCCCTGGCCGTCTACTTCCTGGCCAAGGTGGGCCTCGTCACCCACAAGACCCTGCTGCGCTTCTGGAAGGTCGCCGTGCTCGTGATCTTCGTGGCCTCCGCCTTCCTCACGCCGCCCGATCCGATCACGCTCATGTTCATGGCGGTGCCCATGACGGCCCTCTTCTTCCTGAGCGTCGGCGTGGCCTACGTCGTCTCCAAACCCAAGGCCACGGACGAAACGGCCCTCGTGCCTGCCGGGTCGCAGACCACCGCGTCCTCCGAGGGGGCGAACGCGGACGATCTCGACGCGTAGCGTCTTCGGCGCGCGGAGGGCGGCGGGCGGCGGGCGGTCACGGCTACGGAGAACGGCGACGGCGGACGGCGAACGGCAGACGGCGAACGGCGGACGGCGACGGCGAACGGCGAACGGCGGACGGCGAACGGCGGACGGCGACGGCGGACGGCGGACGGCGACACGGCTACGGCGGACGGCGACACGGCTACGGCGGACGGCGACGGCGGACGGCGACTCGGCTACGGCGGACGGCGAACGGCTACGGCGAACGGCGAGCGGCGGCGCGGACGGCGACTCGGCTGGGTCGAGGCAGCGGGGCTTGGAGGTGGGATTCGGCGGCCATCCTGCCGGGGGCGAGATGGCCGCCGAATCCCACCCC
>RFGU01000188.1 GCA_003696955.1 Deltaproteobacteria bacterium
GAGTGGGGTGGGCCTTTTCGGATCACTCCACGTCCCGCGCGCAGCGGAAGCCGACGTCGTAGGAGTGATCGGCGTTCGGAACGTATACCCGCGGTGGGCAGCTTCCCCTCCGTGCCCCCGCCGCCCGTTCCGGCGCCGCCTCCACCACAGCCCACCACGCCCGCCAGCAGCACCAGCGTGCCCAGCCGCCGCCCCACACTCCCTCTCATGGCCCACCGTCCCGCGCGCACCGGAACCCCAAGAAGGGCGACCCCACGAGCGGCGGCGAGCTGACCCGCTCCCAGGTCTTGAAGCTGTTCGAGGTATCCAACAAGAGATAGTAGCTCCCGCGAACGGCCCGCTCGTCCTCGACACCCGGCATGGTCACCTCCGGCCCCGGCGGATCCTCGTCCGGCGCCACCTCATAGTAGTTCGGATCGACCCAGTCGGCGACCCACTCCTTGGAGCGCTCGGGCTCGATACACCCAGCATCGCCTCACCGCGCGACGGAGCCCCGGCGGGACGTGTCAAGCCGAAATTGGCGGGCCCTACGCCCACGTCGGTGCAACGTAGGCGCCCTCCCGCCCGATCGTCACCGGAAGGGCCGACTCGCTGGGTGCGTTCGGGTGCACGACGGCGGCCGCGTCTCGTTCGCTCCGCTCGACGGGCGCGCCGGCACGTCCCGGTGCAACGCCGTCTTCACCCGAACCTTCGGAACCGACCAGGGCCGCGAGGGGCGGATGGCCGCGTCGCTTCGTCCCCGCCCGCACCCCGTCCCCGGCTTGGCATTCGAGTCGCGCGCGCCGTGGCCCTGTCGGCGCTCGACGGTGGTCGACCGCGCCCCGTTCCTCGTCGTGGCCGGTCCACTGGCTCCACGGGCCATCCCACGCATCGTGGGTGCCCACGAGGTCGAACGTCGTACCGTCCCGTCCGCCAAGGTGCCCTACGCCTCGACGATCTCGACCCGCACGGCGCGGCTCGGCGGCTCGCCGCAGCTCTTCGGCCGCAGCAGGGACGTCGGGCGCCGAAGGACCGTCAGCGTCGTCGCCGCCCCGGCTCGGTCGATGCGGACCGTCGCCCGGTTGCCGGAAAGCGATTGCACCGAGACCTCCTCCTCGTCGGGCAGCTCACCCGTCCGCGCGAACGCCCAGGCCATCGCCGCCTGGACGTGGGCCGGCCGCCCGATGCGCCCGCGATACCTGCCTGCAAGCGTTGGGCGGGATCGACCCGCTGCGAAGGCCCAGAGATCGGGCGCATCCCCCGGCTCGAGCCATCCGAACATGTCGCCCGTCGGCAGCACCAGGGCCGTCGCCGCAAAGCGGTGGCCGCCGAGGTGGCTCGTCCCGAGGACCTCCACGCCGTCCGCACGACCACGCAGAACCTGCGCAAAGGCCACGCCGCGCCGGGCACAGCAGGCGTCGCGGCGGCCGTGGACGCAGACGAGCACCACCGGTGTCCTGCGCGGCCGCACCGGCCCCGAGCGCCGTCCCTCCTCGAAGAAGGCCGCGCAGTGTTCGGGCCGCAGGCGCTCGGCCTCCGCCTCGGCGAGCTCGACGCCCAAAGGCCCCGTACGCGCGAGCACGACCGGCGGGGGCGACCCGACCGGGTCCCCTGCGACGCGGCGCACCAGTTGCGGGCGAACCGAAGGCGCACGGAGGGCCCAGGACGCGAGGCGGCGAAGATCGGGCGGAAGCTCCGCGTCCTGCACGGCCTCGGCAGGCCACGGCCCTGCGAACGGCAGGCACAGGACGTCCGTGGTGCCCTCGGGTGCCGTGGCAAGGAGGCTCTCGCCTGCCACCTGGGCGGCGACGGCACACGACGCGTGGACGGGGAGGTTCGCCTTGGTGCTCACGGGGGGCCCAAGCTTAGCGGTGTCGGTCGCTCGGCGGGCCGTCGACGGCGTTCGCCCGTTTCGCCGAACCTGCAGGTCCGGGAAGCGAGGCGGAGCCCGGTCGCGTATAGTCTGCCCGCGCCCATGTGCGGGATCATCGCCTACACCGGCCACCGGGCGGCCTCGTCGATCCTCGTCGACGGCCTGCGGCGGCTCGAGTACCGGGGCTACGATTCGGCCGGCATCGCCGTCCGCGGGGACGACGGCAACGTGCGGATCCTGCGCGCCGAGGGCAAGCTGCGCGCCCTCGAGGCGCGGCTGCGGGAGGCGGAGCCGCAGGGCCGGGTGGGGATCGGGCACACCCGGTGGGCCACCCACGGCCCGCCGACCGAGACGAACGCGCACCCCCACAGGTTCCGCAAGGTGTGCGTCGTCCACAACGGGATCATCGAAAACCACCTCGATCTCAAGGCTGCGCTGCGGCAGGACGGTCACGAGTTCGCCTCGGATACCGACACCGAGATCTTCGCCCACCTGGTCCACCGCACCGCCGAACGGCACCCGGACCTTCCCCTCGCGGAGATCGTCCGCCGCGCCCTCGACGGCGTGCGCGGCACGTGGGCCCTTTGCGTCCTGCACGACGATCATCCGGGCGAGGTCGTCGGGGCCCGGCACGGCGCCCCGCTCCTCGTGGGGCTCGGTGAGGATGGAAACGGCGCAGGGCCCGAGAACTTCCTCGCATCCGACGTGGCGGCGTTGCTCGAGCACACGCGCACGGTGGTGGACCTCGAAGACGGCGACGTGGTCAGCGTCCGCCCCGATGCCTTCACGGTGTTCGACGCCGGTGGCGCCGCGGTCGAGCGTCCGTCGCGGCGCGTCACCTGGAGCCCGATGGCGGCGGAGAAACAGGGGTTCAAGCACTTCATGCTCAAGGAGATCCACGAGCAGCCCCAGGCCATCGCGGACACCCTGCTCGGGCGGATCCTCATGGAGCAGGCCGACGTGCACCTGCCCGAAGTGCCCGAGAAGGTCGCCGCATGCGGCCGCGTGCTGATCGTCGCCTGCGGTACGTCGTTCCACGCGGGGCTCGCCCTGCGCTACCTGGTCGAGGATCTCGTGGGCATCCCGGCCTACGCCGAGATCGCCAGCGAATTTCGCTATCGCAACCCGGTGATCGTGCCCGGCGACGTGGTGGTGGCGATCTCCCAGTCCGGCGAGACGGCCGACACCTTGGCCGCGGTCGCCGAGGCCAAGCGCCGGGGCGCCGCATGCGTCGCCGTCTGCAACGTGGTGGGGTCGTCCTTGGCGCGGACGGCCGACGCCGTGGTCTACACCCACGCAGGTCCGGAGATCAGCGTCGCCTCCACCAAGGCGTTCACGACCCAGCTTGCCGCCTTGACCCTGTTCGCCCTGTACCTCGGCAGACGGCGCGGCACGCTCTCCCCCGAACGCGCCCTCGAGATCCTCGAGGCCCTGCGCGCCACGCCCGAGGCCATCGGCCGCGTGCTCGCCCAAGAGCCCGCGATCCGGGCCATCGCCCGCCGTTACGTCGCAGCGACGAACATGCTCTACCTCGGCCGGGGCCTCGGCTATCCGGTCGCCCTCGAAGGCGCCCTCAAGCTCAAGGAGATCTCCTACATCCACGCGGAGGGCTATGCCAGCGGCGAGATGAAACACGGCCCCATCGCCCTCGTGGATCCGTCTCTGCCCGTGGTCGCGGTCGCCCTGTCCGGCCCCGGATACCGCAAGGTGGTGGCGAATCTCGAGGAAGTCCGGGCCCGCGGCGGCCGGATCGTGGCCCTGGCCTCGCCCGGCGACCGGGACATCGCCGACCTGGCCGACGACGTCATCGTGGTGCCCGACGTCCATCCCGCCGTCGCGCCCATCGTCGCCACGGTTCCGCTGCAGTTGCTCGCCTACCACGTCGCCGACGCCAAGGGCACCGACGTGGACCAGCCGCGCAACCTCGCCAAGTCGGTCACGGTCGAATAGGCGCCCTAGGCGGGCTCGAGCCTGCCGTCGCGGCGCACGAGCCGTCCCGACCGGCCACCGCCCTTCTCGGTGATCTCGAGGCCCTCGACGACCATGGAGCGATCGACGGCCTTGCACATGTCCACGACGCACAGGGCCGCTCCCGCCGCGGCCGCGAGGGCCTCCATCTCCGGCCCGGTTCGGTCCACGGCGACCACGTGGCTTTCGACCTCCACCGAGGGCTCGTCGGTCCGCGGCCGCACGTCCACCTCGACGCTCGCGATCGAGATGGGATGACACAGGGGCAGGAGCGCCGAAGTGGCCTTGGCGGCCTGGATCCCCGCGATCCGGGCCACGGCGATCACGTCGCCCTTCTCGACGGCCCCGCGAAGGATGAGGTCCACGGTCGTTCGGTCCATGCGAACCCGTGCCCGCGCCCGCGCCCACCTTCGCGTGGGCGGCTTGTCGGCCACGTCGACCATGCGCGCCCGTCCTTCGGCGTCGAGATGGGTGAGCGAATCGTCGACCACGGCGAGGACCGAGCCTACCACGCGAGGGTCCGTCGCAGACCCCCGCCGGACCTTCCGAGCCATTCGCCCCCGTGATATTCCTGCGCGCAGCATGGGCGTCCCCTACGCCCGAGGAGCGATTCTTCCATGATCATCGGCGTCCCCAAGGAGGTCACCCCGGGCGAGCGACGGGTCGCGGCCACGCCCGACACCGCGACGCGCCTCGCCAAGCTGGGGTTTTCGATCCGAATCCAAGCGGGTGCGGGCGCCGCGGCCGGATACCCCGACGCCGAGTACGAGGCCGCCGGCTGCGAGATCGTGCCGACGCCCAAGCAGATCTACGGAGAGTGCGACGTCGTCCTCAAGGTGCGTCCGCCGACGAAGAACCCCGCGGCCCTCGGCGCCCACGAGGCCGACATGCTGCACGAGGGCGCCACGCTGATCTGCTTCCTGTGGCCGGCCCAGAACCAAGACCTCGTCGAGAAGCTCCGCGCCAAGAAGGTCACCTGCTTCGCCATGGACCAGGTGCCGCGGATCACCCGGGCGCAGAAGATGGACGCGCTTTCGTCCATGGCGAACATCGCCGGCTACCGGGCCATCATCGAGGCCGCCCACGCGTTCCCCCGCTTCTTCACCGGGCAGATCACGGCGGCGGGCAAGGTGCCTCCGGCCAAGGTCCTGGTCATCGGCGCCGGCGTGGCGGGCCTTGCGGCCATCGGCGCCGCCCGGGGCCTCGGGGCGGTCGTGCGCGCCTTCGACACCAGGCCCGTCGTCAAGGAACAGGTGGAGTCCATGGGTGCCGAGTTCCTCGAACTCGACTTCGAGGAGGACGGCACCGGCGAGGGCGGCTACGCCAAGGTGATGTCCAAGGCCTTCATCGAGGCCGAGATGGCCCTGTTCCGGCAGCAGGCCAAGGAGGTGGACATCATCGTCACGACGGCCCTGATCCCGGGCAAGAAGGCGCCCACCCTGGTCACGAAGGACATGGTCGAGTCCATGAAGCGCGGCTCGGTCATCGTGGATCTCGCCGCCGAACAGGGCGGCAACTGCGAGCTGACCCGGCCCGGCGAGTGCGCCGAGGTCGAGGGCGTCAAGATCCTGGGCTACACCGACCTGCCCTCGCGCATGGCCAGCGTCGCCAGCCAGTTCTACGGCATGAACCTGTTCCACTTCGTGGACGAACTCGGCGGCGCCGAGAAGTGGAACGTGGACCTGGACAACGAGGTCATCCGCGGCGCCATCGTCACCCACCAAGGCGAGGTGCTCTGGCCCCCGCCCAAGATCGAGCCTTCGCCCCAGACGAAGTCTTCGCCCAAGCCCGCGCCCAAGC
>RFGU01000189.1 GCA_003696955.1 Deltaproteobacteria bacterium
CGCGCCGAACGATGGAGCCGGCCGCACGGTGCACCCCCACGACGCGGGCCACCTCGGGCGCCTCGGTGGCCGCCAGGACGAGCACCGCGTCCACGCCGGGCCCTACGTCCGCGCGCACGCGGAGCACCGGCCAGCGCCCCTCGAACCGAAGGATCCCACGGCCCACCGGCCCGACGTACGGGTCTTCCACGTCGTAGCACGACGGCAGGTTGCGCCAGGCCGCGGGCGCGGCGGACGAAGGTTCCACGCGAAGGCCCACCGGCTCGTGGACCCCGCCGGACGAAGCCGCCAAGAGCACGTCGCCGCCGACGTGGACGAAGGAGAACGCCGGGCCGTCGTGGCCGAGCACCGCGTACCTGCCGGCCCCGGACGGCACGAGGCGCCCCGCGCGATCCTCGAAGTGGACGTCGCCCCCGGCTCGGTCGCCGCGGATCCGCACGATCCCCGATTCCGTAACGTAGACCCCCGATTGCACGCCGAGATCCGCCAGCGCAGGGGACGTGCGCCGAGGTTCGGCGACGCGCGGGTCGGCCGCGGCCGCCGCCAGCGTCGCAAGTCGTGCGCCCCAACCTTCGGCGCCCGGCCCCCGGGCCAGGACGACCACGCCGTAGTCCGTCGCGGGCAACACCACGGCGAAGGCGGCATGGTCGACCGTGCGCCCGCTGTGCCAGCAGAGGGGTTGCGCCGAAGGCAACTCGCCACGCACCGCGCCCCATCCGAGGGTCCACGTGCGGTCGAGATCGGCGGAAAGCGCCCTTCCCGGCGGTGCGCAGGGGTGGGCGCCACCTTCGCGGGCGCCTTCGGCCGCCTCGTGCAACAAAGGCCCCAAGTCCCATGCCCGACCGTACGCCCCGCCTGCGGGTACGAGCCGCGTGGCGGGCTCGGCGAGGCCGGCCGGACGTTCGAAGGTCACGCTCGGGCCGAGCCCGAGCCGTTCCACGACCCGTTCGCGGACGACGGCTTCGAAGGGACGGCCCGAGATCCGTTCGATCAGGGCGCCGAGGACGACAAATCCTACATTGGAATAATGTGTCCGGGTCCGCGGCGGTCCCGCGGGACGCTCGTGGGCCATCTCGCGCCACGACGAACGCCAGTCCGGCGGATCGTCCATCCACATGCCGGCGAGCCAATCGGCGACGACGCCCCCCCGATGGGCGAGCAGGTCGCCCACACGGGCCTCGCCCACTACGGGAGCCGCCTCGGGCAGCAGGTCGGCCGCTCGGGCGTCGAGCTCGAGCCGGCCTGCGCGCACCAGATCCAGGATCGCGGACGCGACCATGGTCTTCGTCAGGGAGCCGAGGGGCCGGGCGCCGGTCACCGATGCCCCCACCTGCAGCGCATAGCGCAGGCTCCCGCCGGAAAAGGCCGCGATCTCGACCGACGACAGGTCGCCGGAGTCGAGCGATCGACGGATCGCCTTCGCCACCGCCGGTGGAACCCGATCCCCGAGGTCCGGACGGCCGACACGGCGCCCGTCGGCGGCCGCCCCATCGGTGCCGCCCTGCCCGTGCCGGCGGCTCGGCGGACCACCTTCGCCTTCCGCACCGGTGGCGACGCAACCGAGCGCCCACGCCATGGCGGCCGCAACGAGGCCACACCTAGTCGCCATCGGGATCTCCCGGAGGCGCCGGCGGCGGCAGGCCCGGCAGATCGAACGAGCGCACGTCGTCGAGGAGGACGTGTCCCCACGGGCCGGTGGCCGCATCCTCCACCACGATCCGCGCCGACCGTCCCCGCCACGGACGCACGTCCATGAAGATGGCGTCGAGCCCCTCGGTGTTGCGCCCGGACGCACGGCGGACCACCTGCCCGTCCACCTCGAGCATCACCGCGACCCCCGCCACGAACCCACCCCCCACGCGCCAGGCGAGCACGTCCCGATCCAGGATGAAGGACGGGGAGACGGCCCGACCCCGGGCGGCGTCGCCTCGCCCGGGGAGAACGGTGGAAAGGTGTCCCGCCCCATGGACCCCGGCGACGGGCGCCTGGCCGGGTATCGGTCCGAAGGCGACCACCGGTGCCTCGCCCTCGAGGGACCACTCGAGCAGGTCGGAGGGCGCCTCGAAGTCGAAGAGCTGCCGCATGCGACGCGGTGCATCGGCGTGGGCGTGCTCCCAGAAGCATCCCACCATGTCTCCGTACCAAGGGACGACCGCGGCGACGACGTAGTTGCGTTGGAAGATCCGGTCGGGTTGCTCGTAGATGGCGCGCATGCCCTCGTGGATCGGGTGGTGACAGTCGCGGCCGAGGGAGAGGAGGAACACGTAGGTCGGGCGGCGCCGCACGACGGCCTCGACGAGACCCCGCCCGTCCTTGCGGGTGTAGCCCCCCTCGAGCCGGGCGATTTCGGGGGCCATCAGGCCCAAGAGATCGAAGATGGGCCGATCCGTGACGTAGCCGACGTAGCCGAGATCCGCGAAGGCCACCTCGCCCGGCGGAGCCTGCTGCAACCAGGCCACCGGAGCATCGAGCATTCGTTTCCAATTGGAGTCTTCTACATCCACCCGTGCCGCCAGATCCCGGGTCGAGCCGACGCGGCCCGCGACCCCCAAAAGGCACGCACCGACCACGACGGCGCGACCCGATCGACCCCACCGGTGCCATACGTCGGCCAGCCCCGCCGCAGCGAGCGCGAAGAGCAGGGGCTCGGCGGGCGCGAGGAAGCGCCACGCGATCATCCAGTCCCCGCCGACGAGGACCACGTACCCCGTCCAACACGCGACGGCCAGGGCGGCGTAGACGCGCAGCCGAGACGGCCGACCGAGCGCCACGACCCCGCCGAACCCGACGAGCCCGGCCACGGGACCGAGCCACGTGAGGTACTCGGTCAGATACACCGACCCGCCGACGATCTGGGCCATGGCATCCCCCGTCTTGGCGGGCAGCGTGTTGGGGACCGGATGCCCGTAGACCGCAAGACGAAACGCGGTCAGCAGGAGCAACGGAGCCGCCGCCGCAAGCGCCCGCACCAGGTTGTCACGGGACCACGGATGCGCTGGCAGGACGGCGAAGGCCAACCCCGCCCAAAGGGGGGCATCCGGGCGCACCGTCGCGGCGATGCCGAACAACGTGCCCGATCCCCACGGGCGCCGCTCGGGCGACTGGAGTTCGGCCGCCATGCGCACCACCCCCCACACGACGAGCGCGGCATAGGCCGCCGTCTCGAGCCCGAACACCCCGTGACCGACGAAGGGAAGACTGCTGGCAAGGAACCACGGCGCCAAGCCCAAGGCGCGCCCCGGCGCGGCCACCCGCTCGAGCCGGCCGACCCCCTCCACCGTCGCGACGACGGCGGCGAACCCGAGGAGCTTGGCGGCGAGCACCGCATCCACGCCGAGCGCGTGGGGCACGGCCAGGACCACCGTCCACAGGAAGTTCGTGTACCCCTCGACCCACTCGCCCGGGTTGAACACGAGCCCGCGACCCAGGGCGAGATTGCGTGCGTAACGCAGCGAGATGTAGGCGTCGTCGACCGTGTACGACCACACGCGGGCCGACAGGATCGCCGCCAGGACGAACGGGCCGAACCGGTTGGCCGCCGCGACCGCGCGGACCCACACGGGACCTGGAGCACGCACCGGGACCGCGAAACGGTGCTCAGCGTCCGCCGCCGAGCAAGCCGGCCTCGTGCGCCGGTGGGGCGGGCACCTCGGACGGCAACTGCTCCCAGAACTCCCCGCGGTACTCCGGCACGATCCCACCGGCCGCCACGATGGGCCCCGTGAGCGGAGCCGTCAGGGGTGCCGTGAGCGGCCCCGTGAGCGGACCCGTAAGGGGCGCCGTGGAACTCAGCGACAAGGGACCGGTCAACGACAGGGGCGCCAGCGTCGTCGAGGCGCTGCTGGAGGTGACCGGCGCCGTGAGAGGGCCGGTGAACGGGGCCGTAAACGGCGCCGTGAACGTGGTCGGCGCGGTCAGCGTCGTCGAGGCGGTCGTGGTGGGCGCCGCGGTCGTGGTCATGGGCATCGCCGGCATGGTGCCCGTCGAGCCGCCGCTGCCCGAAGAGCCCATCCCCGTCGAGCCGCTGCCCGACGAACCGCTGCCCGACGAACCCGACCCGGTCGTATCGATCCCCGTGCTGCTGCCCGTCGCGCTGTCGGTCGCCGATGCCGGACCGGCACCCGTCGACGAACTCGACGCCCCGGACGAAGCGCTCGACGAGCCCGTCTCGGTTCCCGACCCCGACCCGGAAGCCGAGCCCGACGTCGACGCGTCGTCACCACACGAAACCGCGGTCACACAGGCGAAGAGGGCCGCGGGCAAGAAGGCAGCAGTACGTCGCATCTCGCCTCTATACCGCCCTTGCGGCCGCCGGGTCAAGCGGGCTGGCAGCTACGTCCGGGACGGGCCGTCCCGAGGCTGCGACCGTCCCTGCGGTACCCGGGCCGGTCGCGGCTTCCTCTCCCTCGTTTTGCACCAACACACCGCGGTGCGCGGACGGAGGCGTTCTTCGCCCTGCCCCCGCCATCCGGCGACGACGCAAACCGTGCGTCGATGCCCACGAAACGAGCGAGGGGGGCGATCCGCGTGCGGTTGTCGCCGCGGGCATCCGCCCCGTAGCCTTGGGCTCGGCGGCACCGCCTCGACATGGCCAGCCCGTTACATGCCTTCGTGGCCCGGATTCGGCGCAATCTCATGACCGTCGACCCACGTTCGCTTGCGGCCTACCGCATCGCGACCGGCGTGCTGCTCGTCCTTTCGGTGCTGCTGCGCTGGAAGAACGTGGACCTGTTCTACACGAACACCGGGATCCACACGAACGTCCACATCGCCTTCCTGCCGACCCGCTTCGCCCGCCCCTCGCTCCTGCTCGGCTTCGGTACCGGCGAGCAGGTCCGTGCCTTCTTCCTCTTCTCCATCGCGGTCTACACCTGCTTCCTCGTCGGCTACCGCACGAAGTTCTTCCACGTCCTCGCGTTCCTCTGCGCCCTTTCGATTCACGCGCGCAGTCCCTTCATGAGCTACGGGGGCGACGACGTGATGCGGTCGTTCCTGCTGTGGACGCTCTTTTTGCCCCTCGGGCGCGTCTGGAGCGTCGACGCCTACCTTGCGGCACGGCGTGGCCGCCCCCTGCCGACCCGGCCCGTCGAGTCCTTCGCCGTCTTCGGCCTCGCGCTCCAGCTCGCCGTCATCTACGGCTTCACCTTCTACGACAAGCTGACCCCCGTGTGGCTGCGCGGTGAGGCGATCCATTACACCATGTGGATGGACGAACTGGTCACACCGCTTGCGGCGTGGCTGCGCACCCGCGTTCCCTTCGGCGCCTTCTGGGCCCTGAACTGGTACACGCTCGCCGTCGAAGCGGCGGCGGTGCCCTTGTTGCTCTCGCCGTGGAGGACCGGCACGTGCCGCCTCGTGGCGCTCGTCCCCCTGGGGTTGCTTCACTTCGGGATCTTCTTCCTCATCGACGTGGACCTGTTCAGTCCCACGATGGTCTCGACCTACCTGCTCTTCGTGACGCCGGACGGCTGGGACCGCCTGGCCGCCGTGGCCGACCGGATGCGGCGCGGATTCGGGAGCCTTCTGCGGATCCCGGACGTTGCGCCCCCGCCCCCCGCCGCGCCACGACTCGTCCGCGCCGGACGCATCACACGAGAAGCCCTGGCCGTGTGGCTGGGTGTTTCGGTGGTGACCAACGCCTTCCATTCGTCCCTGCGCTTTCCCGAGGCCTGGAAACCGTCCGATCGCTCCCCCACCCTCTCCTGGGCCTACGCCACCAACATCTGGCAGCGCTGGGGCATGTTCTCCGAGCCACGCCCGGAAGTGGGATGGTTCGTGATGGCCGGTCGCACTCGGGACGGCCGGGAGATCGACCCGATCACGGGCGGGCCGGTGGTCCGGGAGATCCGTACGGGCTACGCCCCGAGCCTGGGCCTTTTCCTCTACTACTTCTCCCAGACCATGCGCAGTCAGGCCATGGGGATCTACGGGCCCGAACTCGCCGACTTCGTCTGGCGCAGCCACCGCCTGCCGGGCCGAACGCCCGACGACGAGATCGTCTCGTTCTCCGCCTACTCCCTCGAACGGACGAGCCCGCCCCCCGGCGAGACCACGCCCGGCCCCCACCGCGCGACCCTACTCCTCTACGCCCGGCGGCCGGGGGAGCCGGCGGCCGAGGCGGATGGCACTTCCGTCGCCTACGCCGTGATCGAACCATGAATCGGCTGCGCACCGTCTTCGAGCCCCTCGTCACCGCGGACGCGCGCTCCCTGGCGATCGTGCGCATCCTGCTGGGCGCCCTCCTGCTGGCCGACCTCGCGGGCCGCGTTCCCCATCTCCACCTCGACTACACCGACGACGGCATCCTGCCGGCCCATACCCTGCTCCTCGCCCAGCCGAATCGGCTGCATCTTTCGTACCTGCTGACGACGAGCCGCCCCGTGGAGGTCGTGGCGTTCTTCACGGTCGCCGCCCTGGTGTACCTCGCCCTGCTCGCGGGCTATCGCACCAAGCTCGCCCAGCTTCTGGCCCTGGTGGCCTCCGTCAGCCTCCACACCCGGGCGCCGCTCGCCCTCCACGCCCGGGATCTGCTCCTCGATGCGTTCCTCGCGTGGACCCTCTTGCTCCCCCTCGGGCGGCACCTTTCCGTCGACGCCCTTCTTCGGGGCAGGCCGTCCCCCGCCCCGAAGATCCGGTCCCTCGCGGTGCTCGGCCTGTGGGTGAACGTGGCCGCCGTGCTGATCCTCGGCTCGCTCCACCGCACCGATGCCGCCTGGTCGGACGGCTCGGCCGTCCACTTGCTGCTGTGGCAGGACGCCATCGCCCGTACACCCGCCGTGGACGTGCGGGAACGCGTCGGTCCTGCGTTCTCCGCCGCGGCCACGCCGATCCTCCACTGGGCCGACCTCGCCCTGGGCGTGGGGCTGCTCGTCCCCGTGCGGTGGGTTCGGCGGGGGGCGGCGGCCGCGCTCGCGGTGTACCTGCTCGTCCTTTCAGCCCTCTTTCAGCTCGGCACCTATCCCCTCGTGCTGTTCTCGGCGCTGCCCCTGCTCATCGACGGCCCGACGTGGGAGCGGATTGCCCGGGCCGCGGCCCGCCGGGCGCCGCGCCTGGCCCGCGCCCTCGATGCGACCCCGGAACGGCCGTCCGATCCCGGCACCCGCGTCGAGGGCTTGGTTCGCGAAGTGGCCGCCGCCGCACTCTTGGCCGGACTGCTCGCCTCGGTCGCGGCCCACAACGAGGTCCTGCCGGGGTGGATGCGACTCGATCGGCCCCGCCTTGCGAGCCTGTGGCAGACCCCCCTCGGCATCGCCCACCGTTGGGCCCTGTTCGGAGGCACCTTGCCCCGCGAGGACGCCCGTCTGGTGATCGTCGCCACGGGCGCCTCGAAAACCACCTACGATCTGCTGCGCCCTGGCCCCGCCCATCTCGAACTGTCCCGCGGACGCGGCGACCTCGACGGGAGCCATCGCATCGCCCTCGACCTCCACCTGCGCAGCGGCTGGCTCGCCACGGTCCGCGGCGACCTCGAACGCCTCGCCCGCAGAGCCCACACCCTGCCGTGGACGAAGATCGAAGAACCCATCGTCCGGATCGAGGCCATCGAACTCTCGCGCCCGATCCCGGCGCCCGGGGAGGCCGTCTACGGCCCGGTCCAGCGCCGCGTCTCGTTCGCCACGGCCATCGAACACACGCAAAAGCCCCAGGACGGCTGGCGCCCCCACGCCGGACGCCCGGTGGGTACGGGGCCGCGGCCCGACCCCACCGCCCAGGAGATCGCAGCGCCCATCGCCTTCGACCTCCTGCACGCGCCGCGGTGGCTTCGGGTGGATGCGGGCGTGGAGGAAGGCGGCGGCACGCTGCACCTCGTCGTCGATTCCACCTGCAGCGCAAGCTGGTTGCGTCCGGCTCGGTTCGGCGCCCTGGCGACCGAAGGCGACGCCGCCGCGCTCACCCTTCGACTCGGCCCCAACCGCTACCCCGCCCTTCCCTTCGTCGTCGGCGTCGCCGACGGGCACCTGCCCGACGACGTGGACGGCGCACTCTGCCAGGACTTCCTCGACCTCCACGACGTGGCGTTCGACGCGGCGGACCGACGCCTCGTGCTGCACCCGCCCGGAAGCGCCGGCACGCCCGCCCTCCCCCTCGATGGACTCGTCCCGGTGTTGCGCCGAACGACGCCGCGCGGTGGTCACGGCGTCCCGATCCGGCTGCGTCCGGATCTCGGCGGGCTCGGGATCTTCGAGTTCCACGGTTCGGCGCTGCGCCTTTCCCCGGCGGCCTTCGCCGCCCTCGGCTTTCGCTACGACGCGGCGACGCTCGAGCTTCGCTACGGTCCCGACGGCGAGCGCCACTTCCTGCGACACGTACGGATCCCCCGGCTGTGGGCCGGCCCCATCTTCGCACGGGACCGCGATGCGGTCGTCTCCGACAGTCTCGCCTTCGGCCTCGACGGCCTCGACACCGAGGTGGCCGCCTACCTCGGGCTCGAGGCGTTCCCGGCCGCGCGCGTCGTCTGGCCTGCCGACACCGACCTCGTGTACCTCGGCGCGAGTACTCGCCCGCTTCGGCGCCCGGCGCCCACCCCGGAGCCCTGACGCAGCTCGGCGCAGGCCCCCGGCCGTCTCACCCCGCCGCGGCCCCGGCCCCCTTGGGCCGTTGCTTCCGGCCCTTGCGGCGCCGCCCCACACCTTCGAACAGGGCGTTGAAGTTCACGTCGAGCATGACCGAAAGGATGTCGTAGCGGCTCGAGAAGACGCCGGCGTTGGCCGGCACGCCGCTGACCCCGCCCGCACAGCGGTCGGGACACGGGGCGAGGGGCCGCACCTGGTAGACCTTGCTCTCCACCTCGGAGATCGTGCGCCGTTCCTGAAAGATGTGCATGTATCCCACCGTCAGGTACACGCCGCGCCCGCCCCCCGTTGCCCCGAAGGCAAAGGTTCCGCGATGGAAGCTCGGAAAGTCCACGTGGGAATAGGCCTTGGGCACGGCCGCGCTCTCGTAGCCGCCCCCGAGCCGAAACCAAAGGTGGTTCGGCACGGCCGTCACGTCGCCGCCGAGCCGCACGGCCACCGTGTCCTTCCACTTCTTGTCGATGGAAAGAGGCGGCACCTCCTGGCCATTGATCCGTCCGCTGAAGGTGATGTCGTAGGCATCGATCGTGGACCAGTTCTCCCACACCACGTCGAGTTCCACGTCGAACAGCTCTCGGTCGCGCCACGGGTGGAGGTAACGCACCCCGCCGCGAAGCTGCACCGGCAGCGTAAGATCCATCTTGGCCCTCAGATCGTCCGAGACGAGTTCGGGCTTGTCCACGTCCACCTTGCCGCGCAACGAGAGGAACACCGGGACGATCCGACCCCCGACGCCGAGTTCGACGCGCCGATGCGGACGCCCCCAAAGCCCCACGAGGGCCGTAAACCCCGTGCGATCGGAAAGACGCAGGATCGTCTCCATCTGGGTGCTCGTATCGTCCGGGGCGGGCGTGAGGCCGTCGGCCGTGGTGGAGTCGACGATCATCCCATAGTCCATGCGCGGCGTGTCCACGTACTGCAGGGTGACCCCGAGGCCGAACACGTCCCGGAACTTCCACGCCACCGCCGCCGAGTAATAGGCCATCACCACGTCCATCTTCGTCATCTGGAACGAGGTGGGGCCATAGGGCCGAAACGAATGCTTGCCGAGGGCCGACGGCCCGTAGACGCCCAGGGCGAAGCCCCAATTCTCGAGACCGAAGTCGGACGAGACCACCAAGAAGGGCGCAAGGGCGAAGAGACGCTCGTCGTCCCGTTCTGCCTCGAACGAGGTTCCGGCGTAGGGGGCCCCCCAGTAGTCGGGCAGGGTCTGCCGGTCGAAGGTGATGTCGTAGAACGTCAGGTTGTGGCTGTAGGCGAGCCGCGTCCCGCGAAGGGTCGCAAGCTTGCCCGGGTTGAAGTGGAGCGCCGTGGGGTCGGCGGCCGCCACCGCGTAGGCACCGGCGCGCCCCACGGCCCGTGCTCCTTGCTCCCCCTGCTCGAATCCCCCGGCGAGGGCCGCGGACGGCCACGCCGCACCGAGCAGCAGGGCAAGGGGCCACCACCCTCCGACCCGCGCGGACCTCGGTCGCATGGCGTGGGGCTCGGCGGCCGATCGGGGCATGGGGTGAGGCTATCACGTCCCGCCTCGTGCAACGGCGTTCGTGGTACCTTTTGGCCCATGCGCTCGCTCGGCTCCACCCTACTTTGCGCTGCCTTGACCCTTTCGGCCTGCTCGGGCGACTCCGGCGACGGCGGCAACGTCCTGCCCACCACGTCGGGCACGTCGGGCAGCACCGGCTTAGCGTCGGGCGGTTCGACCACCGGCCTCGTCGGCAACAGCTTCCCCGCGACCTACCGCTTCGAGTGCATCGACATCCAGGCCCTCGGGGACGCCGGGCCCGAGGTGTTGCAGGCGCAGCTGCTCGAGAACCAGTGGAACCAAGACATCCGCGACTGGAAGCTCAACATCCTCGTGGACGTGCTCGACCGGGAGGACATGGGCGATGCAACGATCTTCCGGGTGCGCTCGGGCATCGGCACCGGACCGTCCGATCTGTGCTCCGAACCCAACACGGTCTCCGGCGAGTTCCAGGGCACCTACGACGCCACGAAGGCCGCCTACGGCCCCCATCCCGATCCCGTCGGCGCCGAAGCCTGCAGCGAGGCGAGCACGGAGGTCATGGGCGGCAGCTACGAACTCGTCACCGACACCACCGACGTCGTGTACATCTACGCCGAGGACGACGACGGCACCACGTTCAACTGCACGCCCGACGCCGCCCCGGACGCCGTGCCCATCCGCAATCTGCAGGCCACGTTCACCCAGAACGAGGACGGCACGACCGCATGGGGGAATCTCACGGGTTGCCTGCTCGAATCCGAGGCCGAGGCCCTGTGCTCGTGCCTGGGCGTGTGCGGCGACAGCGAGCACCCCAACTGCGGCGGCTGCCCGACCGGGTCGGTGCCCCTTCGCGACCTCCTCGGGAACATCGGGCCGAGCCAGGAGTGCACGGACGCGCTGGGCGCGCCGGCCTTCGTGATCCAGCTCGGCTTCACGGCGTCCCTGCTGCCCGCGGTGCCCGGAACCTGCGGCTAGGGATCGATTTCGCCCGCACACGTTGCGCGGCTGCGCATCTGGCTGCACGCGCGGGCCGGCTTGAACCGGACGCGCTACCGCGCCATGCTGGCGTTCGACATGGACGCCTTTGCCGCGCCGCAGCCGCCGGCCCCCACTTCTCCGCTCGTCGCGCGGGCCGAGGAAACCTTCGAACGCCTTTCCGTCTACGAGGGCAAGGGGTTCTTGCACCACTGCAAGCGGCTCTTCACCTTCGCTACGATGCTGCTCGACAAGGAGGGCGTCGACGACCTCGATACCGAGGTGGCCTACGCCATCGCCATGGTGCACGACCTGGGCCTGCTGAGCGAGCACGAGGAGGGCCACAACTACATGCAGCGCTCCCGGGCCCTCTTCTGGCGCGTCTTCGCCGACCTTCCCCTGCCCGAGGTGGACCCGCGGATCGTCGACGAGTGCCTGCTCTTCAACCATCGGGTCTTTCCGGTGCCCAACGTCACGAGGGCGGCCGAGTGCTTCCGGCGGGCGGTCTGGGTGGAGCACACCCGCGGGCTGCGGACCTACGGCCTTCCCCGCGAGGCGGTGCGCAAGGTGTTCGACACCTATGAACGCGACGACTTCGACGCCGTTCTGTGGGACTTCACGAAGCGTACGCTCCGGCGCGAACCGCTCACCATCGTGAACGGGATCTTCTTCTGATCCGGGCCGCGACGTCGAGCCACGGCCGCAGACGGCGATGACCCACGTGCACCACGACGCTTTCGTGATCAAGACGCACGGGCGAGGCCCCGTCGAAGTGACCGATCGCGTGCGCGACATCGTCGCCGCCTCCCACGTCGGGACCGGCCTCGTCCACGTGTTCTGCCACCACACCAGCGCCTCGATGCTGATCACCGAGAACGCCGACCCGGTGGTGCGCTCGGATCTCGAACGGTTCCTCGCGCGACTCGCCCCCGACGGCGACCCCGCGTTCGAACACGTCGCCGAAGGGCCCGACGACATGCCGGCCCACGTTCGCTCGGCGCTCCTCGGTCCAAGCGTCACGGTACCCGTGCGGGACGGGCGCCTCGGCCTCGGGACGTGGCAGGGCATCTTCCTCTACGAGCACCGTCGTGGCGGTCACCGGCGTCGTGTGACGGTGACGGTGATGGGCACCGGACGATGACCGCCGTCGCGACCCGACTCGCCCGCCGCATGACCCGCACCATCGCCCGGTACGGGTTGATCGGCCGCGGCGACCGCGTCCTCGTCGCCGTCTCGGGTGGCAAGGACAGCTACACGCTGCTCGATCTGTTGTGGCGGGCCCGGGCGAAGGCCCCCTTTCCCTTCGACCTCGTGGCCGTGCACCTCGACCAGGGCCAACCCGGCTACGACGGTCGGCCGCTTTTCGACTGGCTCGCCGACAGCGAGATCCCCCACGAGATCGTACGGGAGGACACCTACTCGGTGGTTCGGCGCGTCACCCCGGAGGGGGGCACCTACTGCGCCGCCTGCTCGCGGCTGCGCCGGGGCGTCCTCTACACCACCGCCGAGCGCCTCGGCTGCAACAAGATCGCCCTCGGCCATCACCGCGACGACGCCCTCGAGACCCTGCTGCTCAACCTCTTCTACGGCGGTCGACTCGCAGCCATGCCGGCGTCGTACCGCACCGGCGACGGCCGGTTCGACGTCATCCGCCCCCTCATCGAGTGCGCCGAGGCCGACATCGCCGCCTACGCGCGGGAGCGCCGGTTTCCGATCCTGCCGTGCACGCTGTGCGGAAGCCAGGAGAACCTCGCGCGCAAGCGCATGAAGGAGCTGCTCTCCAACCTCGAAGCCGATCATCCAGTGGTGCGGGAGGTCATGGCGACGGCCCTGCGCAACGTCCAGCCGCGGCATCTTCTCGACCCGCGTTGGATCGAGCGAGAGGACGTGGACGTCCTTTCTCGAGCCGCGACGCCCCAGGCCGACGGCGCGTCGCCCCGACGGTTGCGCATCGTCGAATAGGCGCCGGATCGGCCCGCATCGTGGCCGCTCCCACGCTGCGGCGCGGCGAACCGGCCCCCGAGCCGCCCGGATGCGGCCCGACGTCGGCCTACGGTCGGACGATCCCCGCGCCCCCCCGACGGGGCTGGCCGGGTTTGCGTTCCTGCTGCGCCTATCGGATGATGCCCGTCGAAGCGACGCCCCGCGTCGCCCATTCCGCGCAAGCGACAGGAGCCATCCATGAAAGCCTCGATGCGATCCCTCATGCTCTCCCTGGCGGTGCTGTTCGTCGGCTTCGGCCTTTCGGCCTGCAAGAAGCCCGAGTACCCCGCCTGCAAGAAGGACAAGCACTGCAAGCAGGACGCCGGCGAGAAGTGTGTCGACGGCACGTGTCAGAACTGCACGACCGACGAAGAGTGCGCCGGCAAGGGCCCCAACGGCGAGAACTGGGTCTGCCACGAGTTTCGCTGCACGGATCCCGCCCAGGTGGGTGCGGGCGGCCAAGGCGGCGGCGAGGAAGGGGCGCCCTGCACCCAGCGCAGCGATTGTGTGGGAGGCCTCGCCTGCAAGGGCGGCGTGTGCAGCCTGTGCTCGGAGGACATCGACTGCGCCCCCTCCACCTGCAACCTCGAGACGGGCCGCTGCAGCCCCGAAGGGCAGTGCCAGACCGACGACGACTGCGCCATGGACGAGATCTGCGATGCCGGCATGTGCATCTTCTCCGGCAATCTCGGCCAGGAGGGCACGGGCAAGTGCGGCCTGGACGCGGTGTACTTCGCCTTCGACAGCGACAAGCTGACCCCGTCCGTCCAGGAGCAGCTCCAGACCGCCGCCGAATGCATCAAGAACGAGCAGGGCATGGTCTACCTCGAGGCCCACGCCGACCGGCGGGGCACCGAGGAGTACAACATCATGCTCACCGAGCGCCGCGGACAATCCGTCAAGAAGTACCTCGAGAACCTCGGCGTGCCGCCCGACAAGATGCAGGTCATCGCCAAGGGCAACCTCGAGGCGACGGGTACGGACGAGGCCTCCATGGCCAAGGACCGCCGGGTCCAGTTCATCTGGTCCGAGTAGCCCCGCAGGACCTCACGCTGGGGGACGCGTGGACCGTTCGGGTCCGCCCGTCCCCCACGTGCATATGGAGGAGCACCCGGACGGCAACGTCCCCATCGACCATGGGCGCACGTCTGGCTCCGAACCGGCCGCGGTCGAAAGCGAGACCGGGCGCGAAACCGAAACCGCAGCCGGAACCGCCCACGGGATCGGGGCCGAGTCCGCGGCCGAAAGCAGGCCCGACTCCGCGCCTCGGCGCCCGCCGTACGCCGTATGCCGTTCGCCGTACGCCGTACGCCGCTCCCCGTCAGCCGTCCGCCGCTCGCCGTCCGCCGGACGCCGTCACCGTTCACCGCTCACCGCCCGCCGCCTGCCATCCGCCGTGACGCTGCTCCAGTGGGAACGCAACGTCCGAGTCGAAACGTTGCAGGGCCCGCGGGTCCTGTCGGGCGCCACCTCACGGTCGTGCCCTCGGAGGGACGAACACTTCGGCGAGCCTGGAACGCAAGCGCCCCGCCTGCGGCCACGCCCGCAAGGCCTCTGCCGCCCGCCACCCACGGGCCCGGAGCCACCTCGGCGCATCGACGCCATGGCAGGCGCAGCATCCCGGCCCGCCGTCGCCGTGCTCCGCGCGCCGTGGTCCGTCCGCCGTACGCCGTTCACCGTCCGCCGTACGCCGTTCACCGCCCGCCGTACGCCGTTCGCCGTATGCCGTCCGCCGCCCGCCGCCCGCAGTCCACCACCCACCGTTCACCGCCCCGGCCGCCGCAAGAGCCCCCACGTCACCCGTCCCACCCGGTCGAACGCCTCGAGGAGCTCCTGCGCCGCGTCCTCGGGCAGTGCCCCGACCGCCTCCAAGAGGGAGAGGGCACACTTGACCTCCTGGCACGACCCATGGGCGACCCTCCAGTGCTGGAGCCGATTCCCCCCGCGCGCCGCATGCCCTTCGGCGAGATTGAGCGCCACGGCCACGGCCGCCCGCCGCGCCTGATCCCCGAGATCGCCACACCCCCGCACGGACCTCGGCAGCGCTCGCAACAAGCGCACTGCCGCATCCTGGGCGAGCCGAAGGGCCACGAGTCGACTGGAAGGGGCTTGGAGGTGGTTTGGACCGGGCATCTCACCCCAAGTGCGATGCCCGGTCCAAGCCACCTCCAAGCCCCGCTGCCGCGACGTACCCC
>RFGU01000034.1 GCA_003696955.1 Deltaproteobacteria bacterium
ACGTGCGGCCGCTCCACGGCTCGCTGCCGCTTTCCGCCCAGGCCGAGGCCGTGCGCCGGGGGGTGCGCCCGCGGATCGTGCTTGCGACGAACGTGGCCGAAAGTTCCGTGACCGTCGAGGGCGTGGGCGCCGTCGTCGACACGGGCCGTGCGCGGGTGGCGGCCTACGACCCGGCCCTGGGCGAGACCGTGGTGGCGCTGCGCAAGGTAGCCCGGGCCGCGTGCGAGCAGCGGGCCGGGCGCGCCGGACGGGAGGGCCCTGGCGTGGTGGTGCGTCTCTACTCGGCGGCGGATCTCGCTCGCCGTCCCGCCTACGAGGTGCCCGAGATCTTGCGGGCGTCCCTCGGCCGGGCGCTCCTCGACCTTGCCTGCGCGAACGCGCCGCCCCTCGAGGCGTTGCCGCTCCTCGACCCGCCACCGCCCGACCGCGTCTCCGAGGGGCTGCGTCGGCTGCACCGCATGGGGGCGCTCGACGACGCGGGGCGTCCCACCGAGGTCGGTCGGGCGCTCGCCGCCCTGCCGGTGGACCTTCCCCTCGGGCGCCTCGTGCTCGCCGGGATCGACGAGCAGATCCCGTGGCTCGCCGCACGGGTCGCCGCCTATCTCGACCTTTCGCGGGGGGGCGCACCGGCTCGTCGGGCGGGTGCGGGCCTGGTGGACATGCTCGCCGACCTTCGCACGCTGGAGGAGGCGACGGATCCAACCTCCCGCCGTCTCCTTCGCGACGTCGAACGGGTCGCCCGCCGCCTTGCCCCCCGTGGCGCCACCGACCGCGCCGAGGACCCCGAGCAGGCCCTGTGCCGAGCGCTCCTGGCCGCCATGCCCGAACGCCTCGCGCGGGTGCACGCGGACGGTCGCATGGCCATGGTGTCCGGGGCTTCGGCCCGTCTCGTGCGCGCCTCCCTGGCCCATGGCGCGGACCTGGTGGTCGCCGTGGCAGCGGAGCACCGGCGCGTCGCGGGGCGCGACGAGGTGGTCGTGACGAGCGCCGCGGCCGTCGACGAGGAGACCGTGGTGGACGTGCTGACCGACCGGTGCGAGGAGCAGCGGACCGTGCGCTGGGATCCCGCGGCCGGCCGAGCGGTGGCGACGGTGGAGACGCGGCTCGGCTCCGTGCTGCTCGAGCGTCGCGACGTCCCGCCGCGGGACGACGAGGTGCGGGCGGCCCGAGCCGCGGCGCTCGCGGAGGTGGACTTCGCCGCCGTCCCGTGGTCCGAGACCCTCGAGGTCCTGCGGGCGCGTGCGGAGGCCGGCGCCCTCGCGGACGTGCGGGCGGCCCTCGCCGACGAGGCCGTGCGGCGTGCGCTGGTGGCCGCGGGCTTCGACGGGCGGATCGCCGATCCGTCGCTGGCCGATCCATCCGTGCTCGCCGCCATCCTGCTTTCACCTGCGGCCGTGGCACGGCTCGACGAGGCGGCGCCTTCGGCCGTGCGCCTCGCAAACGGCGTATGGGTGCGGGTTCGTTACGCGCGCGGATCTTCGCCGTGGATCGAGGCGCCGATCCAGTGGCTCTTCGGACTGCGGCGTACCCCGGAGATCGCCGGGCGTCCCGTGACCGTGCATCTGCTCGCGCCCAACCGACGTGCGGTGCAGGTCACCTCGGATCTGCCGGGGTTCTGGATCCGGCACTACCCCCAACTCGCCAGGGCGCTGCGTCGAAGGTACCCCAAGCATCCATTCCCGGACGATCCGGTGGGCGCGAGTCCGCCGCCGCGGGCCCCCCGTCGTCCGCCGCGGTCATGAGCCGTCGAACCGGCGGTCCGTGGCCGGATCCGGGATCGCCAGCACGAAGGCCCAGGCGAAGTCGCCGCGCCGGGCCGTCGTGACCAGGTGGCGCAGATGGCCGAGATGCTTCGCTGCGACGGGTTCGATCCGCACGGCGCCCCGGTTCGGATCGTAGGCGATGTCTCGGAGGGCGATGCCGTCGAAGATCCCGAGGCCGTGGGCCTTGAGCAGCGCTTCCTTGACGGCGAAGCACAGGGCCAGATGGGCGGCCGGATCCCGTCGCCCGCGGGCGGCGTGGCGTTCGCGCGGGTGGAAGTATCCGGCGAAGCCGGGGGAGCGCCGCAGGACGCGACGGATCCGGCCCACCGATACCAGGTCGAGCCCGACCCCGACTTCCGGGGGGGCGGACCTCTCCTGCGAACCGTGGGGTGCCGGGTCCACGCCGCCCTACATGGGCTCGATGCGGGCGCGCATGATCCAGTCGCCCTGCAGCCCGAGGGTCTGCGATTGCACCCAACCGAGGCCTTGGGCGAAGATCCAGTTGCGGTCCGCCGTGATCGTGCCGTCGGTGTCGCGGGCGATGGCCGGAACGCCGCTGTGGGTGGTGAAGCACATGGCGATGGCGAAGTTGCCGGAGGTGATCACGGGCTTTTGCAGCATGACCGTGTCGAAGTCGGCCTCGTTGAAGGCCTGATCCGATCCCATGACCTGGATGTCCGTCTCGTCGAGGATGTTGGTCGGCGTGTTCTGGCCGTCCACCTCGTAGACGCGCAGGTTGAACGTCGCCGTCTCCATGCTGCCGCCGATGATCGCCTGGACGCCCGTCACCTGGAAGGGGTAGTCGCCCGGGTCGGGGACGTAGACCGAGGCCCAACATTCACCCTGGACGAAACCCTGCTGCACGCCCACGGCGGCGCCGTCCATGAAGCCGTCGTTCTGCAGCCACTTGACCGTGCCGCCGCCGGTGGTTGCGGCGCCGGTGGTCGAGGCCATCCCGGTCGAGGCGCCGCCGGTCGACGAGCCCGCGCCGGTGGTCGACGTGCCGCCCGTCGAGCTGCCGCTCGATGTGGTGCCATCGCTCGTCGAACCGGCGGTGGCCGAGGCCGTGGTCGTGATGCCGGTGGTCGGCCCCGTGGTGTCCCCGGGACACATGCACGCCTCGTAGCCGGAGCCGTCGTCCTTGCACATCTGGCTGCCGAACTCCCCGCCGGGGCACGGGCACACGTCGGCCTTTCCCGGCGTGCAGACCGTCGCGCCGCCGTCGTCGCCACAGCCGGTGGCGAAGGCCAGGGTCAGAAGGACGCTCGTCGCCGTGGGCAAGGATCGCATGGCGACCATGATAGGCGAAAACGGGGCGCCTCGGGCGGCGCAAGCCGCTGCGAGCCCGGCCCACTACTCGCCGTCGCCCGCCGGCACCACGACGCCGAGCCGCACGTGCGCCGTGCCGTCCGGGCCGGCGCGGGCGATTTCGGGCGGCGGAGGAGGCGGCGTGCTTTCGAGCAACGTACGAATGGCGGCTGCGAACCTTGGCTCCGTGCCGGGAGGAAAGCGCAGATTCGCGATCCGACCGTCGGGCGCCACCTCGAAACGCACGACGGCGGCGCCCGCGGGCACGTTCGATGCGCGGCGGAGGGTCCGGTCGAGTCCATCCACCCAACCGAGCCACGGAGCAAGGTGCGCTTCGGTGCCGGGGGGCGGCGCCGAGGCCTCGCCGCCCGCGTCACCCCGAAGGCTCACCCCGAGGAGGGCGACGCGCGTCGGGCCGAGGGCCCGGCTCCAGCCGGACGGCAAGGAAGGCGGTGGTTCGGCGCGCGCCGGCAGGGAGAGGGGCACGACGGCGCGAGGATCGGTGCAGAGCAGATGCGCCGGTGCGTCCCGAAAGCCCGCGGGCGTGCAGCTCTCGAAGATCCAGAACCCCGAGCATCGCGGCGGGGCATACCAGCTGTCCCGAAGGATGCATGCGCGCGCCCCGGTGCGGCGGTCCATGCTGCGCGCCACGACCCCGGCCGGAGGTTCGAAGGCTCGCGGCGGCCGCGCCGCGGACACGACGGCCATGGCCTCGCGCCAGACGGGCAGGGCGAGGCGTCCACCCGTGGCCTCGTCCCCGAGGGGGGTGGCGTCGTCCCGGCCGATCCACGTCACGGCGACGTGATC
>RFGU01000190.1 GCA_003696955.1 Deltaproteobacteria bacterium
CCCTCGGCCTGGGCGCGCACCTCCCCACCAGCCGGCGCATCGAGCGCAGCGGGGCCCCCGGCCCCGAACACCGGCAAGACGAGCTGTTCTTTGGCTTCCGTCATGTCGTGGCCGGGAACGTACCGTGCCGATCGCGGTGGTCAAACTTTCAGGGGTATCGCCCCGAGCCCGGAGATCCGGCGATGCGGTCCTATACTCCGCGCCGTGACCGAACCCCGCAGGCGCTCTCCCGAGGTGACCTACCATCCGTCGCCCGTCACCCGCGCCGATCGCGAGCGCCTGTTGGGCCAACGGGGCGTGGTCGTGTGGCTGACGGGCCTTTCGGGATCCGGAAAGAGCACCCTCGCGGGCCTGGCTGCCCGCCATCTGCACGAACGAGGCCGCCTCGCCTACGTGCTCGACGGCGACAACCTCCGCCACGGCCTGTGCGGCGACCTGGGATTTTCGCCGGCCGACCGGGCCGAGAACGTGCGCCGCCTCGCCGAGGTCGCCGCCCTCCTCGCCGACGTCGGCGCCGTGACCTTCGTGGCCGCCGTGAGCCCCTATCGGCGAGACCGGGCGCTGGCCCGCGACCGCATTGGCACCGAGAGGTTCGTCGAAGTCCACGTCGCCACCCCCCTCGACGTGTGCCGCGCTCGGGATCCCAAGGGTCTCTACCGTCGAGCCGAAGCCGGGGAGATCGCCGGAATGACGGGGATCGACGCCCCCTACGAACCGCCCGAGCATCCCGACCTGCGCCTTGCATCCGACGACGATCCCCCCGACGCACTCGCCGTGCGCATCGTCGCACACCTCGAGACCCGCGGCTTCCTTTCGGCGCCCTAGGGCCGCCCCGGGGCGGGCGGCACGGGCGCGTTTTCCGGTATCGTTCCTGCCGTGCGCGCCCGTCGCCGCTCCCCGAGCCGCCCATTGGCCCTCGCCTTCGTCCTCTTGGGTGCCATGTGGTCGGCGGCCGCGGAGTTCCTGTCGCGCACCTTCGCATGGGCGGCCGCCTGCCCCGGCGCGGATCTCCCGTGGCCGGCGGGTGCGGACCTTACGGCCGAAGGATGCGCGGCCGTGACGGTGGGCGCGGGACTGTCGGTGGCCCCGGTCGCCGACGGCCTCGTTCCGGGCCTCGATCCCTCGTCCTTCGAGGGCAGCCTGGCCGCTCTCGCCGTCCTGACCATCGCGGCCATCGTGACGATCCTCGTGGTCCGCGAGTGCGTCACCTCCCGGACCGACTTCCTCGTCCTCGGAGCCCTGTGGGGCGCCGCCCTCACCTTGGCCGTACCGAGCGTGGTGATGGCCGCCCCGGTCGTCCGCACCATCGCCATCGGTTCGTTCCCCCTGTCCGCGAGCGATGCCGTCGCAGCCTTCTGCACCGCGTGGTGCCTGGTCCGATTCGTCTGGGAGAAACTCGCGGGGCCGTAAGGTGCGTTCGGTGCGTTCGGTCCGCTCGGGCGCCCGTCCTATGCGCGGGGCACGAGGACGTCCTTGCCCACCCAGCGCCGCAGCACCTCGGGCACGACGACCGAACCGTCGGCCTGCTGGTAGTGCTCGAGGATCGCCACGATGGCGCGGCTCGTCGCCACCGCCGTGCCGTTGACCATGTGCACGAACCGGTTGCGGCCGCGGCGGCGATCGGCCGCCTCGGGGTCGCGGTAGCGGATCTTGAGACGCCGGGCCTGGTAGTCGGTGCAATTGCTCGTGCTCGTGATCTCGCCCCAACCTCCACGCCCCGGAAGGTGTGCCTCGAGGTCGTACTTGCGGTAGGCCGGCGCCGCCAGATCCCCCGTGGCCATGTCGAGCACCCGAAACGGGATTCCGAGCCCTTCGAAGATCTCGATCTCGATGTCGAGGAACCTGCGGTGCATCGCATCGCTGACCTGCACGTCGCCGTGGGTGAACGCGAACAGCTCCACCTTGGTGAACTGGTGTACGCGATAGAGCCCCTTGGATTCCTGGCCGGCCGACCCGGCCTCGGTGCGAAAACAGTGGGACAGCCCGGCGAGCAGAATCGGCAGGTCCTCCGCGTCGAGGATCTCGTCGGCCAGCATCCCGCCGAGGGTGATCTCGGCCGTGCCCACGAGACACAGGTCGGTGCCCTCGACGGAGTAGATCTGGGTCGACGGCCCCCGGGGCTGGAACCCCAATCCGGCGACGATCTCCGCGCGGGCGAGATCCGGCGTCACGTGGAGACGAAACCCGTGACGCCGCGCCACCTCGAGGGCGTACATCTGCAAGGCCAGGTCGAGCATCGCGCCGTCTTCGACCAGGTAGTAGAACTTCTGCCCGGCCACCTTCGCACCGGCCTCGAAGTCGACGATCCCGAGCCCCTCGGCCAAGGTCAGGTGATCCTTGGGGGCGAACCCCTCGGCCTCGAAGTCGCGCATCGTCCCCACCCGCCGCAACTCGCGATGGGCATCGTCACCATCGCCACGCGGGGCATCGGGGTGCGTGAGGTTCGGCACCTTCGACCAGGCGGCATCCCGGGCGGCCCGGGCCTCGGCCACCCGGTCGGCGAGCAGCCGCTCGCGCTCCCGGAGCGTCCGCCCCTCTTCCACCAGGGGCCGACGCCGCGCCGCCTGCTCGTCCCTGGGCAACCGGCCGAGGGCCTTCATCTCGTCGGCGATGCGCTTTTGCTCGTGGCGAAGGCGCTCCTCCTCTTCGAGCAGGCGTCGATATTCCTCGTCGAGTTTGCGCAGCCGGTCCACCGTCTTGGCGGCCCAGTCGGGCGCATCGACGGGAAGGTCGTCGAACACGGGGATCTTGCGGATCGCAAGGTTGTCCCGCAGCAGGTCGGGGTCGTCCCGGAGGATGCGCAGGTCGAGCATGGCCGCGGGAATCTACCAGGCCGCTTTCCCGGCCGCTGTGCGCGGTGGCGGCGGCAGCCGGGCGGTTCGGCCGCCGGGGCGATCCGACGGCCCCGCTGGGCCGCTCGGGCAGCGGTCGCGGGCCGCCCTGCGTCACGCAAAGCCCGGTCGCAGCCCGCGCGGCTCGGCGGTGCGACCCGAGGCGACGGAACGGAAGACCGCCGAACGCGCCGTTTTCTCGCGCGAGCACCGAACGCTCGCCTACGGTGGCGTTCGTGTCGCACCCACGCCGGACGGCCGCGTTCGCCCTGTGGATGGCCACGGCGTTCGCCGTCGGCGTGGCCGGACGCGGCGCGGCCGAACGAAGTCGCCGGGCCCCGGCCCCCGCCGAGTCCGCACCGGATCCCTCGGGCGTCACGGCGGGCGGGGAAGGCGAAATGCACCTCGTGGCGGCGGCGCCCCGAACCGGGGGAGCCCCTCCCGCGACTCGCCCGAGCACCCTCCGGATCGCCAGGTCCCCCGCGGACCTCCCCCCACTGCGTCGCCCCACGGCCGTTCGGCCCCTGCGAACCCCGTGCCGACCGCCCCGACGCGCCTCGGTACACGTCCGAAGTCTCGAAGACGGCGCCGTGCTCGTGGCGAGCCGCGACCGCATGCTCGTCAACCCCGCGAGCAACCTCAAGATCGTGACGGCTGCCGCCGCCGTGGAATTGCTCGGCCCCGACGCACGCCTCGCCACGGAGTTGTGGGCGGACGGCACCACCCTCTACGTGCGCGGCGAGGGCGACCCGGCCCTGCTTGCGCGGCACCTCTTCGAACTCCTCGACCGCGCGAGCATCGAGGTACCGCTGTCCGCCGTCGACCGCGTCGTGGCCGACGCGAGCGCATTCGCCGACGATGGCACCCCGGCCGGCTACCCCGATGCCGACAGCGGTGACGCCTATCTCGCGCCCGTCTCGGCCCTCTCGTTGCAGTTCAATACGGTCGAACTCGTGCCCCATCCCGGTGGATTGGCCGCACGCCCGGTGTCCACGGCCGTACGGATCGACGATCGGTCCCACGTCGGCGACGGCGAGCCACGCATCTTCGTGGGCGAAGATCCCGTGGGCACGCGCATTCTGGTGACGGGCAGCCGGCGGCCCACGGCCAGGTTGCGGGCGCGGATCGTCGACGCGCCCCGCTTCGTGGCCGGCGCCATCGCGCACATGATCGCCCAGCGTACCGGCGGCCCGCCCCCGCGGGTCGAGATCGGCACCGTTCCCGTCGAGGCGCGCCGGGTCGCCACCCACCTCTCGCCCCCCCTGGCCAGCCTCGCCGCCGCCAGTCTCAAGTACTCCAACAACTTCACGGCCGAGCAGATCCTCCGTGTGCTCGGACGAGCCCACACGGGCCAGCCGGGCACCACGGCCAGTGGCGCCGCCGCGGTCGTGCAGTGGTGGCGCGCCATCGGCGGGAACCCGCGCGAACTCGTTCTCGAGAACGGATCGGGACTTTCCCACGCAACGCGGATCACCACCCGGGCCATCGCCGACGTCCTCGCCCGCATCGCCGATCCGGCAAGTCCGAGCCACGCCCTGCTGCCGAGCCTCGCGGTTGCCGGTTGGGACGGCACGTTGCGGCATCGCATGCCCCACCTCGAAGGGCGGATCCGGGGCAAGACCGGCACCCTGGCGGGCGTAAGCGCCCTATCGGGGATCGCGGCGGGTCCGAGTGGTCGTCGCGCCGCGTTCAGCATCGTCCAGAACGGCGTGGACGACATCGACCGGGCCCGTCGGGAGCAGGACGCCTACGTCCAATGCCTCGTGACCCACCTTTCGGCCCCCGATGGGCGCGATGCCTGGTAGAACCCGCCCCATGTCCGACCACCGCCGGCACGTCCTGCTCGCCTACGGCGGACGCTCCGCCGAGCATGCCATCTCGATACGCAGTGCACGCACCGTGCTCGAGGGGCTCGTCGGCGCCGGCCATCGCGTCTCCCTGCTCGCCGTCGCGCCGGACGGGACGTTGCGGACCGGGCCGACGTCCGCCGACCTCGCGACCGTGGTGGACGAGGGCCGGCCGGTGACCCGTCTCGACGCCTTCGACGTGGACGTGGTGTTCCCCGTGCTCCACGGCCCCTTCGGCGAGGACGGGACGATCCAGGGCATGTGCGCCTTCCTCGGCGTGCCGTGCGTGGGGGCGAGCGTGCTGGCCTCGGCCGTGTGCATGGACAAGGTGGCCTTCAAGGCTCTGCTCGCCGGGGCCTGCCCGGAGGTGGCCGTCGCCCCATGGGTGGCCGTGGACGCAGGCGACCTCGACGAGGGACGCACGCGTGTGCTCGAGGCCCTCGATCTCCCGGTGTTCGTGAAACCCGCCAACATGGGATCTTCCATCGGCATCTCCCGTGTAGACGATCCCGCGTGGCTCGGCCCGGCCCTCGAAGCTGCCGCGGCCTACGATCGCCGGATCCTGGTCGAACGCGCCGTCCACCGGCCCCGCGAGATCGAGATTGCGGTCCTCGGAAATGGCGGCCCGGACACCGTCGTGTCCGCCCCGGGCGAGATCGTGCTGCCCCCGGACACCTGGTACGACTACGACACGAAGTACGTGGACGACGTGGCGGAGTACCGGATCCCCACCACGTTGGATCCAGAGCTATCCGCCCGCCTTCGCGCGGCGGCCTTGGCCGCCTATCGAGCCACCGGCTGCACCGGCATGGCGCGCGTGGACTTCCTCGTGGACGGCCGAACCGGTGTGCCCTACCTCAACGAGATCAACACGATCCCTGGATTCACCTCCATCAGCATGTACCCCAAGCTGATGGCGCATGCCGGCATCACGCTCGAGGAGCTCGTCGACCGGCTGTGCACCCTGGCCGTCGAGGCCGGCCGTATGCGCCCCGCGCCCGTCCGGTGACCGAAGGTGAGCGCGCTGGCCCGACCGGTGAGGCCGGATGCGGGAGTTCTTGGTACCCTGCGCGCCATGAGCCGGCCCACCGCCCGTGTCCTGTCCGGCATCCAGCCTTCCGGCCAGTTGCACCTCGGCAACTACTTCGGCGCCATCGCCCAACACATCGCCCTGCAGGAGCGGTATCCAGGGGAATGCTTCTACTTCATCGCCGACTACCACGCGCTGACCACGGTCCGGGACGCCGATGCCCTGCGAGCCAACGTCCATGACGTGGCGGTGACCTATCTCGCCCTCGGGCTCGATCCGGAAAAGGCCCTGCTCTTCCGGCAGAGCGACGTGCCGGAGGTGACCGAACTTGCCTGGATGCTCTCGTGCGTGACGGGGATGGGGCTGCTCGAGCGGGCCCACAGCTACAAGGACAAGGTCGCCAAGGGGATCCGGCCGAGCGTGGGGCTCTTCACGTATCCGGTGCTCATGGCGGCGGACATCCTGATCTACGACGCGACCGTCGTCCCGGTGGGCAAGGACCAGGTGCAGCACGTGGAGATGACCCAGGACATGGCGACCCACTTCAACGAGGCCTTCGGTGCGCCGAAGGACGCCCCCTACCTGCATCGCCCCGAGGTGCTCCTTTCGCCGACGCCCTACGTACCTGGCATCGACGGCAACAAGATGTCCAAGAGCTACGGCAACACGATCCCCATCTTCGCGTCGGGCAAGTCCCTCAAGAAGATCGTCGGTCGCATCGTGACCGACTCGACGCCGTTGGGCGAGCCCCTGCCCGCCGATCGGTGCAACGTCTTCGCCCTGCTCTCCCTCTTCTTGGAGCCTTCGGAGCGCGAGGAGGTGCGCACGTGGTATCGGACGGGGCGCCGAAACGGCGAGCCCTTCGGCTATGGGCACGCCAAGAAGCTCCTCGTCGAGAAGATCGAGGAGCACTTCGCGGCGGCCCGGGCCCGCCGCGCCGAACTCGAGGCCGACCCCGACCGGGTCGAGGCCGTGCTGCGTCGCTCCGCCGAGCGAGCGCGGCAGGTAGCATCGTCCACCTTGGACCGATGCAGGCGGGCATGCGGGATCCGGTAGTCCTCGTCCCCCTCGACGCCCTGCCCGCCCACGGCCGGACGACGCACCTGGCGGCGCTCTACGGGCGCATCTTCGGCCGGGCGCGGACGCCTTCGACGGCCTGGCTCGAAGACCGCATGGCCCGGGGCGCCGTTCGCCTGGGCGCATCCGTCGTCGCCGCACGGGGCGACCCCACGAACCCGGCCGATTGGTGCGGACTCGCCCTCGTCGGCCTGCCGCCGTCCCTCGCACCCGCCGCCCGGGCCGCCGGCATGGGCATCGTCCCCGAGTCACGCGGACGCGGCCTCGGCAAGAGGCTCGTCGAAGCCATGTGCCGCCGGGCCGCGGACGCGGGGGCACGCACGCTCGAGGTGACGGCCCATCCCCGTCACGTCGCGTTCTACGGTGCCCTGGGGTTCCGCCACGTTCGAACCGTCGAGACCTGGGCGGCGCCTGCCACCACGGGAACGCCACCGCGATGGTCCCCCGCCCCGCCCACGTGCGGCGGACACGTGCTCGCAACCGAGATCGCCGAGACCTGGCGCTGCGGACGAAAGCCGCGGCATCTGGTGTGCACCACCGACGGAACGACGGTCACCGCGCGCACGGTGGAGGTCGAAGGCGGGTGCCTCGTCGCCGAGCTGCGCTCCGACCGGCCTCCTTCGGGGGCCGGCCCCCTGGCCGAGTTGCGCTCCCTCGCCGGGTCCGGCCACGTGTTCGTCACCGGCATTGCGCCCGATGCACCATTCCGAAGGCTCCTCCCCCGCGCCGGTTTTCGCCTGGTGCAACGCGCCGAACGCATGGCACGCGTCCTTGCTCCAGCGTCGGCGACGAGCGACGGCCCCTAGGGGCCGCTGGAAGCCTCGCGGCGGCGATACGGGCCGGCGCACACCGTAACGCCGCGGGCGCATCCGCCGGCGGCCACGGTGAACCGCGGTTCCCCCTCGACAAACCCCTCCCACCTGCCCGATGATGCGCGCCATGGACTTGCGTCGCCTGCCCACCCTTCTGTGTGCCGTCATCCTTGCCGCGGGCTGCGGCCCCGAAGCCACCTCGACCTCCTCCGTTGGCGAGACCGACTCCGGGACGGAGGGCACTGTCGGCACCGGTGGCTCTTCGACCGGCACGACGACCGACAGCGCGGGCACGGACTCCGCCACGGGATCGACGTCGGCCGCGGACACGGGCCAGTCCTTCATCAACACGGACACGGGCAACTCCACCGGCCCGCTTCCACCGCAGCCCAACGGGAGCATGTGCACCGTCGGCGAGGAATGCGAATCGGGCAAGTGCTACGTGCTGCCGATGATCGGCGGCGTATGCTCCGACTGCCTCGAGGACGCCGACTGCCCCATGGGGACCTGCGCCCTCGACCCGAACGTCGGCTACGCCACGTGCTCGGACGGGGGCCTCGGTGCCATGTGCGACACGCCCGGCCAGCAGGGCGGATGCCAAGACGGCCTGGTCTGCGCGGAGCTGCTCGACACCATGGGCTTCTTTCCCGCCAACTTCTGTTCGGAGTGCGTGTCGGACGGCGACTGCAGCAACGGGCAGCTGTGCTCCCCCACCTACGACACCATGGCCCTCGGCGGATACAAGGCGTGCGTCGACCCCGGGTCGGTGCCCAACGATCAGGGCTGCGATCACCTCGGCAGCGGCGACCAGGCGTGCATGTCCGGCTACTGCTCTGCCGCCGACGTCATGGGCTTCCTGGAGATCGGCGTCTGCGGCGAATGCGATCCCGACACCAACATGGGATGTGGCATGAACCAAACCTGTAGCCCCCCCACGGCGGACCAAGGGGGCCTTTCCGGCGCGACCTGCGGCTGAATCGACGCGGCGACACGCCCTATGGCCCGTCGGGGGTTCCCTCGACGAGCAGCATGGGGTCGACGCGTACGTCCAGGACGTTCATGCGCCAATCCAGGTGAGGACCGGTGGCCCGGCCGGTGCGGCCCACCCGTCCGATGCGCTCGCCCTGGGCGACCTTCTGCCCCGGGCGGACGTGGATCCGGGACAGGTGGAGGAACGAACTCGACAGTCCGAGGCCGTGATCGATGATGACGACCTTCCCCGCGAGGGGCACGTCGCCGTGGACGAAGACCACCTCGCCGGCGGCGGGCGCCACGACGGGGCGACCTATGGGGGCTCCGATGTCGACGCCCCAGTGAAAGCCCTTGTCCTTGCCATTGAGGATTCTCTTGCGTCCATACGTAGACGTGATGCGACCTTGGGCCGGCCATACGAAACCGTCGTCGAAGTAGGCCACGGGTGTGGCGCGACGGCGCACGGCATCGATCTTCTTGTTGATCTCCGCCAATCGCTTCCGCACTCTGCGTGGCGGTTCGACGACGCCCGCCGGCAACCCATCGATGCGCTCCTCGTCGAACTCCCGTCGCACGGGGGCGAGGGCGTGGACGAGGCTGGTCCCGTCCGAAAATTCGATGGTCACGAGCGTCGGGATCCGGGGCGTGCGCCCAAGCCCCACCAGGAATCGTCCGTCGTCGGCCACCGGCATGCGACGGGGACCGACCCGAACCCGGGCCCCGGGAAGCGTCCGCGCGAAGAGCACGGCTCCCGACTGGGGCGTCCCCTCGTAGGAGAGCCTGTCGCTCTCCGCTTGGTCCGGGGCTTCGGGTCGAACGTGGACCGCCAGGGCGTCGCGGCCATCGGGCGCGCCCACGACCACGCGCACGGCAGGGCCCCCCGTGGCACCGCGCACCACCTCGAACCCCGTCTCCTGCTCACGCACGCGCGTGCGCCAGCGCATGCCCATGCGCACTTCGGCCCCCGGATGGGGAGGGTCGAGGAACGGAAGCGCCCGACCGAGCACCGCGCGGACGGCAGCCCGGGCGGGATCGTCCTCGGCATCGTCGAAGGTGACCGTGCGCCCTCTCGGGTCGAACCGGCCCACCTCGGACGCAATCCGCCGCAGGTGGCGAACGATCCTCCGGCGTGCATTGCCCTCCACCGGTGCGAGGGTCTCGACCGTGCGAACGGCGAACACGTAGGCGTCGTCGTCCGACGGCGCGCGCTCGGCCGCCACGACGATCCGCAGGGGCACCGCCGACCCGTCGTCGCCAAGGGAAAGCGCGGCGGTCAGCACGAGAGTGCGTTCGGCCCCCTCCCCCGTCGGCCACGCGATGGCGGGCCCGGTGCCGGGCGCGAGTACTTCGACCACGGCCCTCGGTGCGTCCTCCGCCGCGCTCCCGGTCGCCATCGCCGGGGGGGGTGGGGGCAGCCCGTCCGTCGAGGATTCGACCGCATCGTCGCGACATCCTGCCCCGACGACCGCGAGGACCAGGACGACGGCGCGCCCCCGCCCTGCCGGGGTCCGGTGCCCCCGACGGGCGAGACGGCCCACCCGTACGGCCCGCTTGTCGCCGTGTTCGACCACGCCCCAAGCGTCCCCCGGCACCGGCCGTGCTGCAAGCGGCCCGCGAGCCCGTGCATCGGGTGACGCATGCGGCATGCTGCCGCCTGCCAGGCGGCCATGGGGGACGGCCGCCCGCAGAGCCGGCGGGAGACAATCGCGGTACGGTGGTCGCCCATGGTCCGCCGAGCCGCCCGGCACCTGCTCCTTGCGCTGCTTCC
>RFGU01000191.1 GCA_003696955.1 Deltaproteobacteria bacterium
CCCGGAAGAGGCCGATCCCCTGTCCCCCACGCACCTCGACAGGTGGGCCGAGGCGTTTGCCGGCCGGCGGGTTCTGGTGCTCTCGGGGGCTGGGTGCAGCACCCCGTCCGGGATCCCGGACTACCGCGGGCCTACGGGCCGGTTGCGGCGGCGACGCCCCATGACCTTCGACACCTTCAGGGGCAGCGAGGCCGCGCGCAGAAGGTACTGGGCCCGCGCGGTGGTCGGTTGGCCGCGCTTCGCCGCCGCGCGGGCGAACCCGGCCCACCTCGCCCTCGCCGACCTCGAAGCCCGGGGCGTCGTCACCGGCATCGTCACCCAGAACGTCGACGGCCTGCATGGCGACGCCGGCAGTCGCAACGTGGTGGAACTCCACGGCTCCCTCCACGCCGTCGTCTGCCTCGGGTGCGGCCGTCGCCACCGTCGCTCCGACGTCCAATCATGGATGTTGGCGGCCAACCCCACCTGGGAGCCCACGTGGGCGGCCGCGGCTCCCGATGGCGACGCCCACCTGCCCGACGATCGGATCGACACGTTCGTCGTGGCCCCCTGCCCCACCTGCGGGGGGATCCTCAAGCCGGACGTCGTGTTCTTCGGCGAGGCGGTCCCGCGTCCGCGGGTCGAGCGCGTGCGTGCCTGGGTGGACGCCTGCGAGGCCCTGTGGGTCGTCGGCTCGAGTCTCGCCGTCTTCTCCGGCTATCGATTCGTGCGTCGGGCGGCCGAGCGCGGGATCCCGGTGGGGATCGTCAACGTCGGCCCGACCCGCGGCGACGACCTCGCGACCTTGCGGACCCACGCCGACGTCGCCGCCTTCCTCCCCGCCCTCGCCCGCCGTCTCTCCCCCGCGTAGCCCTCGGCTCCGCGGCCGACCGAGACGCGCGGCGTGGTGGGCAAAGGCGGGGCGGCGCCCTTCCACCGCCGCGGCGCGGACGACTATCCGATGGCCGCGTAGACCTCCGAAAGTCGCGGGCCGAGGCGGCGGGCGTCGAACCGGGCGCGGGCGTGGGGGACGGCCGCGGCGGACCACGCGACGTGCCGCCCGTCGGCCAGGGCGGCCACGACGAACTCCACGATGTCGCTGCCCGCCACCGCCGCACCCGGTGGCGCATCGGCGCCGGCGAAGATCTCGGGCAGCGGACCTGCACGGGTGGTGACCACGCCGCGCCCCCGCGCCAGCGCCTCGAGCAGGACCAGGGGCAGGTCCACCTTGCGTGCAACGTGATCGGCCAGGTGCACCACGAGGCTCGCCGCGGCGAACAACGCCTCCATGTCGTCCACCTCGGCCAAGAGGTCGAAGCGGCCCGCTTCGTGGAGATCGGCCAGGCGCGTCCGCAGGCGCCCCCGGACCTCGGCGTCCTTCGGTCCCTTCGGGCGGGCCGCCACCACGAGACGGACGTCGGAAGGCAGCGCCCGCGCCAGGGCCTCGATGCGATCCCCGACGGTGGGATCGAGATCCCCCGCATAGAGCACCGTAGGGCGCTCGGGCAGCGGCGGCGGCGCCTCCGGTAGGTCCACACCGGGATGGATCCGCACCACACGCTCCTCGTCGAGGAGGCCGGTCTCGAGCAGGCGCCCGCGCGTGTGGTCCGACAGCACGACGACCCGGTCGAGTCCCGCCAGCAGCGGTGCATGCGCCTCGATGCGATCGGCCGACGTGACGGACTGCACGAAGCGCCGTCTGCGGGCGAGACGCCGCAGGGCGCCGGCCACCCGGGACGTCACGGGATTGGGCGTGAAGAAGAAGTGCACCGAGCGGTGGCGGTGGGCCGGTGCGAGCAGGACGGCAAGCGCCCGCGCCTTGTCCCGCAAGGTGGGCGCATAGCCCATGGGCGGCACGTCCACGACCGTGTGGCCGGGTCCGAGGGGCCGGGCGGGATCGCCGAAGTAGGCCACGTCGATCCCCGCGGGCAGGCTGCGGGCGAAGCTCGCGGCGAGCACCGTCGATCCGTCGCGAAACGGCGGACGGAGCGGCTTGCCCACCCACAGCCAGGCGCCCGGTTCGCGGCCGGCGCTCGCCTCGTCACGCGCCACGCCGCAGCCTCCGCAGGTCGTCCGGGGTCAGCGCGCGCAGGACGAAGGCGGTCCCGAGAAAGACGGCGGCGAGCAGGGCGAGGCGCGCGACGATGAGCAGCTTGCCGGCGACGCCCGCGCCCGACATGGGTGGAAGGACCGCGGCCACGGCCGTGACGGCGACGGCACAGACGGCGACCTTGAGGTAGCCGGCCGCGGGCACCCGCGCTCCGAACGTTCGGCGGAGCACCCACGCCGCCGCGACGTAGGCGAAGCCCCCCGCGACGAGCACCGTGCGTGCCGCGCCGGCCGTGCCCATGGCCGGCACGAGGGCGAGCCCGAGCCCGCCCACCGCAAGCAGCGGCAACGCCACGACGATCAGCGCCGGGCGCGTGCGCCCCGTGCTGTTGAGCACCCAAGCCATGGTGATCGCGAAGCCGATGCCGGAAAACCCCCACACGAGGAGGCGGAGATCACCGGCCGCCGTACCGTAGGCCCGCGGGAACAGGAGGGCCTGGATCTCCGGGGCGGCGGCCGCCCCCACCGACGCCATGAACGCAAGCAGCAGCGTGGCCACCCGCATGGTCTCGGACAAGTAGGCCGCCACCTTGGTCCGGTCGCCGCTGCCTTCGAGGCTCGCGACGAGGGGAAAGAGCAGGAGGCTCACCGCGTTCATCAGGGACAGGGGCACCAGCGCCACCTGCTGGGCGCTCGAGTAGAAGCCCACGAGATCCGAGGCCACGTAGCGCTTGACGATGAGGACGTCGGCCGACTGCAGGAGGTTCACGCAGATCGTGAAGACGACGAGGGCCCCGGCGAACCCGGCCATGGGCGGCGCCTTCTGCACGGAGCGGTCGGCACCCGCCGGCGGACCGACCCGGGCGACGAGCAACACGGAGAGCAAGAGGGAGAGGACGCTCGCGGCGGTGAAGCCGCCCACCACGGCCGCGAGGCTCGCACCTGCCGCCGCGGCCCCGAGGATCAGGGCGGCCTTCGTGGTCGCCATGAAGATGTCGAGGCTCGCCTGGAACGGGAACCTGCGCAGGGCGTTCAAGGTCCCGAGGTTCACGGCGTAGAGGGCGTAGACGAGGGAGATCGGGGCGACCACCGCAAGGGGCGCCGCGAGGTCCGCGTCCCGCAGCAGTCGCGCGAGCGGTGCGGCCGCGGCGAAGAACGCAAGGCTCACCACGCCGCCGAGCCCCGCCGCGAGTTTCACGCCTCGGCGGCGCAGGGCGAAGTAGGCGGGCACCCCCGCCTCGAACTGGGCCGCCATGGGCCGTGAGACGGCGAAGAGCATGGTGTAGACGAGCACCAGGTTCGGCACGGCCACGATGCGCGCGACCACGTAGTAGCGCCCGTAGACCGAAGGCGGCACGAGGTGGGTGAGCCCCACCGTGATGGCGTAGGCCGAGACGAGGAACCAAAGCTTGGCCACGCCCAACAGGGCGCCGCTGCGACCGAGGCTCGAAGTGCCCCCCGAGGCCATGGGGGTGTGGCTTTACGCGCCGCACCGGCGGCTGGCAAGTTCGGCGCGATGCGCGCCCGCCCTTCCCGCAGGCCCGCACGCGCGCCGCGTTTGACGCTGACGGGCGCGCCCCCTACCCTGCGAGCCCGACTCCGAGGGCCCATAGCTCAGTCGGTCAGAGCGGCCGGCTCATAACCGGCTGGTCCCTGGTTCGAGCCCAGGTGGGCCCACCTTCTTGACCATGACCGCCCCCACCCGCAAGCGCCCCGACGTGAACCCGCAGATCCTCGCCCTGCACGATCTGCAGGTCCAGGACCGCAACCTGACGATCCTCGAGCACCGACTGTCGAACATTCCGGCGCAGCTCGAGGAACTCGACCGCGACCTGTCGACCCTTGCCGACATGCTCGAGGCCGAACGCAAGCGCCTCGACGAGACCTTGGCCTTCAAGCGCGCCCAAGAGGAGCAGATGGCCGAGGAACAGCGGATCGTGCAGGAGAGCAAGGCGAAGATGAGCCAGGTCCAGACGACGCGGGAACTCTCGGCGCTCCAGCGACAGATCGAGACGACCAAGCGCATGGCCGACGCACGTGCGCAGGAGATCGCCAAGATCGAGGAGTCGGTGGCGGCCGTGGAAGCCCGCATCGCGGAGATGGAGGCCGCCCTCGACGAGCTGCGGGCCAAGGCCGAGGCCGAGAAGGCCAAGCTCGTGGACTCGCAAGGCACCCTCGAGAAGAAGGTGGCGCGGCTACGCAAGAAGCGGGAGAAGCTCGTCGAGCGGGTGGACCCCGAGTTGCTTCGCACCTACGACCGGATCCGGCGGCGCCACGGCGGCATCGCGTTCGCGCCGGCCAGCGAAGAACGCTGCCTCGGCTGCAAGATGCGGGTGCCCCACCTGGTCTACGCGCAACTCGTCAAGGGCGAGACGATCCCGCACTGCGAGTACTGCGGCCGGCTGCTCTACTGGGCGGGGCACTTCCCGGAGGAGGCCGAGCGCCGACGCAAGCGTGAAGCCGAACGCCGGGAACGACTCGAGCGGGCCGGCGACGACTCGGCCGGAACGTAGTCTCGGCGACCCGGCGGGGCCTTCGGTCTGCGAGGCCGACGGACGGTTGCCGGCGTCGGCGTCATCGGCCACCCTCCTGCGGTCGTGGATCCACGCAGACAGCTCTCCGACGCGACCCGCGTCGTCGTCAAGGTGGGCACCCACGTGGTGACGGAAGGTGGCGTGCGGATCGCCCTCGGCCGCGTCCACGGCATCGTCGAGGACATCGCGGACCTCGTCCGCAGAGGTCGGCAGGTGCTCCTCGTGTCGAGCGGAAGCATCGCCCTGGGGATGCGTGCCCTCGGACTCGCCGAGCGTCCGGACTCCTTGGGTCTTCGGCAGGCGTGCGCCGCCATCGGCCAGGGGAAGCTCATGGAACTCTATACGCGGGCGTTCGAGCAGCTCGGTCTCGTCGCGGCGCAAGTGCTCTTGACCCAGGAGGACCTGGCCGACCGCGACCGCGCCCTGTGCCTGCGCACGACCCTGTTCCGGCTGCTCGAACTCGGTGTGGTGCCGATCTTGAACGAAAACGACAGCGTCTCGGTGCGCGAGATCATGGACGCCCAGACCGTGGGCGCCATCGAGGAGCGCAGCTTCGGCGACAACGACGGGCTTTCGGCACGGGTGGCCGTGGCCGTCGATGCCGACGCCCTCGTCCTGTTGTCCGACGTCGACGGCTTGCGCACGGCCGATCCCCGCACGGACCCCGACGCCGAACGCATCGCCGTGGTGGCCCCGGGCGAAGAACCCGACGCGAGCATCGGGGATGCACCTTCGAGCCTCGGTCGCGGCGGCATGGGCAAGAAACTCGCCGCGGCTCGCATCGCCGCCCATGCCGGGGTGAGCGTGGTGATCGCGAGCGGCGAGCGCCCGGGCGAACTGGCCCGGATCCTGCGGGGCGAGGACGTGGGCACCATCGTGTTGCCGGCACAGCGAAGACGCGCCCGGCGCCGCTACATCGCCGTCGAGGCTCCGTGTCGCGGCGCCCTGGTCGTCAACGACGGCGCGGTCGAGGCCCTCGGACGCCGCAAGGCATCGCTGCTGGCCGTGGGCGTCGTCGGCGTCGAGGGGCAGTTCGGCCGGGGCGACGTGGTGGAGATCCGGGACGTCCACGGCCGGATCCACGGCCGCGGGCTCTCCAACTACACCGCATCCGAGTGCCGGCGGATCGCAGGTCACCACAGCGACGAATTCGAACGGCTCCTCGGCTATCGCGGCTACGACACGGTCGTGGGGCGCGACAACCTGGTATGGGAGGACCTATGAACGTCCACGACGACGTACGACGCCGCGCCGAATCGGCCCGGCGCGCGGCTTCGGCCTTGGCCGCCGCCGAGGGCACCGTCCGCACGCGGATCCTCGACGAGGTGGGGCGCCTATTGGCCGACCGGCACGTCCGATCCTCGATCCTGTCGGCCAACGCGGCCGACGTGGACGCGGCACGCGAGGCGGAGGCCCGCGGCGAGCTGTCTCCGGCCCTCGTCGCCCGGCTCGAACTCTCCCCGGCCAAACTCGACGGGCTCGCCGACGGGGTGCGGACCCTGGCGTCCATGGAGGACCCCATCGGACGGGTGGACGTGCGACGCAAGCTCGACGAGGGCCTGGTGCTCGAACGGGAGACCGTGCCCCTCGGCGTTCTCGGCGTCGTGTTCGAATCGCGCCCGGATGCGGTGGTGCAGATCGGCACCTTGTGCCTGCGCAGCGGAAACGCCGTGCTGCTCAAGGGCGGCCGGGAGGCGCGACGCACGAACGAGGTGCTCGTCGAGATGCTGCGCAGGGCCGTGGCCGCGGCGGGGATCCCCGAGGACGTGGTCGTGCACCTCCCCGACCGGGAGGCCTTCGCCGCGCTGCTCGACCTGCACGATCTCGTGGACCTGGTCGTGGCCCGTGGGTCCTCGGCGTTCGTGGCCAAGGTCCGCGCCTCGACCCGGATTCCGGTCGTCGGGCACGCCGCCGGCCTGTGCCACATCGTCCTCCACCCCCCAGCCGCCCCCGAGATGGCCGCCGACGTGGTGGAGGATGCCAAGTGCGGCTATCCGGCGGCCTGCAACGCCGTCGAGACCCTGTTGTGGATCCCCGGAACCGAAGACGCCCTGGCGGCGGTGGTCGCGCGACTGCAACGCCGCGGTGTGACCCTTCGGGGCTGCGCGGCCACCCGCGCGCTCCATCCCGACCTCGAGGCGGCCACCGATGCCGACTGGGATCTCGAGTACGGCGACCTGGTGCTGTCGATCCGCAGGGTCGAGGATCTGGACGCCGCCCTCGCCCACGTCGCCACCCACGGCTCGTCCCACACCGAGGCCATCGTCACCGACGACCGTGCCGCGGCGGACCGCTTCCTGCGACAGGTGGACGCCGCGGGCGTCTTCCACAACGCCAGCACGCGCTTCGCCGACGGGTATCGCTACGGGCTCGGAGCGGAGGTGGGGATCTCCACGGGCAAGCTCCACGCCCGGGGCCCGGTGGGGATCGAGGGGCTGTTGTCCCGCCGCTACCGGCTGCGCGGCCAGGGCCACGTGGCGAGCGCCTACGGGCCGGGCAAACGGGCGTTCCTACACGAGGACCTGCCGGTCGACTTCGAATGACGACCGTGGGCCGTCCCCGCCCCCTCGACGCATCGGGGCGCCGGCTGCCCGTGGCAGCACGGCGCCCCGTCGTGCGGGATCACCGTCCCGCCTCGGCGCAGCGACGTGTCAGAGCATGGCGCGCCGGTCCGACACGGCGCGATGGGCTCCGGTGGCTTGGCGCTTTCCAGCGTAGTTCTGCAATTGCCGCTGGGCAGCATTGAAGGCGTCGCGGATCGCAACCCACAGGTCCTGGTGCTCCGGGTTCCGCTCGGGCTCACGGTTGACCACGATGTCCTGCCCGGGCACCGAGAGATCGATCCGCACGTGATACGTGTTGCCCTTGTGATGCCGGTTGTGGGGGGCCTCGACGACCACGCGGCACCCCGTGATCTGATCGAAGAAGCGATCGAGTTTGGCCGCCTTGGCCCGAATGCGATCTTCGATGGCGTCGGAACGGGGAACGTTGCGGAACGTGATCTCCAGCGGGACTTTCATGGGTTCCTCCTTGGGTGGATACGAAAAACGCCCCACGCGGGCCGACGGGACCGGTCGCGATGGGGCGGGAGTGTTCCCGAAGAACACGTTCCTAGTGTGAGCCATCGGCCCCCGGATCCGACCGGAAAATTCCATGGCCGCGTCGGCATCCCGAGATGCAGGAATTGCATTGCGATCCCCATGGGTTACGAGCGTGCGGCAACTCACGACCAGCCTGTGACGCCCCGTGGACGGGCAGGCCGGAAGCAGCGCAATGTGCGCCAATCACTCCCCGTCGAGCAGGTCGGCGCTCGTGAGGTCCGGCGCAGCCTTCTCGTTCTCGTACACGAGCAGGCCGAGGGCCTCGTAGTGCGGCCGGATCCGATCGCTGAGCAGGTGGATGCGTTTGAGGTTCGGAATCAGGCGCCGGAACATCCGCTTGCGAAACGCCTCCATGTATTCCGACGTCAGCACGCCTTCGTCCCATTCCTTACGGGACAGGACGTGGGCGTAGTACTCCTCGTAGAACTCGTGGGCGAGGAAGCGATTGCGCATCAGGACCACGATCTCGTACGCCCAGTCCTCCCGTTCCCTGCGGACGCTGTCGGGGACCTCACGGTAGAAGTCGCGCAGGGCGACGACGCCGTAGTGGACGTGGCGGGCCTCGTCGGTGATGACGTAGCGCAGAAGCTCCTTGAGCAACGGCTCCCGGGTCTGCTGCCTGAGCGTCCCGAACGCCCCGAGGGCGAGCCCCTCGATCATGATCTGCATTCCCAGGAACTTGAAGTCCCAGTCCGCATCGGTCATCAACGCATCGATGATCGTATATAGATTGTCGTTGATGACGTACCGTTTGCCGAGCTTTTCGTCCAGATACCGACTAAACACCTCGATGTGGCGTCCCTCGTCCATCACCTGGGTGGACCCGTAGAGCTTGCCGTCGTACCAGGAGATGGCCTCGGTGACCTGGCACGCGGCGAACAAGGCCCCCTGCTCGCCGTGGAGGAATTGGGACAGCATCCAGGCCGCCAAGGCCGCGCGATGCTCCCGCTGACGCCGCTCCGGCAGGGATCGGTACGCCGGCAGGTTCTTGAGGGGCAGCATCGAGTCCGGCATGATCTCCCGCTCCGGGTGGAGCGGATCGACGTCGATGGACCAGTCGAGATCCGTCGTGGCGTTCCACTGGGACGTCTTGGCCGCCTCGTAGAGCTTGCGCAGTTCGGGGTGGTCGTGGTCGTAGGTCCAGTTGAAGGTCGCCTCGTGGCGCGACTTCATGCGGGTGATCGGACCCTGTTTGCCCTTCTTCAGCAGCAGACCGCGATACGCGGGCCCGAGCAGGCGCAGCAGGGCGCCGGGGTGGAGTGCGTACAGGGGGGCCGTCGCTTCGCTCACGGAGACCAGCATACCCCAGGCTCGGCCGACCCCCGCCGCCCGATTGCGCGATTTTTTCGCGTTGGTTCTCGATCCCGTAGGCTCGTGCCACCGTGCCCGTGCATCTTGCCATCACGGCCCTTCTCGCGGCGGCCGCGGTCGCGGCGCCCGATGCACGGTCGAAGGGGCCACCCGGCCAGCCGGCGCCAGCCGCAACGACCGACCCGGACGCGGCACGCGCCGAATTGCGACGAGCCATCGAGGCGGCGCTCGCGGCCGACTTCCTCGCCGACGCCCAGGTGGGGATCCTCGTCCGTGACCTCGAAGACGGCACGACCCTCTTCGCCCGGCAGTCCGACACGCTCCTCAACCCCGCGAGCAACGTCAAGCTCTTCACCACGTTCGCCGCCCTGTCCCTGGCCGGCTCCGCCTACCGCTACCCGACCGACGTCTTCGCGACCTCGGCGCCGTCGTCCAAGGGCCGCGTCGAGGGCCCCTTGTACCTGCGGGGCACGGGCGATCCCGCCCTGGTGACGGCCGACCTGTACGAGCTGGCCGGCCGCTTGTACGCCCGGGGCATTCGTCGCGTCGAAGGTCCCGTGGTCGTGGACGCCACGGCGTTCGCCGCCGATCGGCTGCCCCCCGGCTACGACCAGAAGGACGAATTCGCCGGATACCGCCCCAAGGTGGGCGCCTTCTCGGTCAACTTCAACACGTTCGTCGTGCGGATCGCCCCCGGGCCCGACGTCGGACGACGGGCCACGGTCCGCATCGACCCGCCCGTCCCGTCGATCGTGCTCGACGAGGCGAACGTCGATACCGTGGCAGGTTGGAAGCGCAAGGTGTCGGTGGTGCACGAGGTCGACGACGCGGACCGCATCCACCTGCGAGTGACGGGCGACATCGGCGTGGACGCCTCGGTGCTCGACTACCGTTTTCCCGTCGTCGACCCGTCACGTTACGCCGGCGAGGTGTTCCTGTTGGTCCTGCGGCAGCGCGGCATCCGTGTCGCCGAGCGGCACGTCGAACGCGGCGCGGTTCCGAGGAAGGCCGTGCGACTCGGGAGCCACCGCTCGCCGGCCATGGCGGAGTTGGTGCGCGCCGTCAACAAGTTCTCGAACAACTTCATGGCCGAACAGATCCTCTACGGGCTCGACGACGCCCGGCCCGCCACGTTCGATGGCGCCCTCGCGCGGGTGCGGGCCTACTACGAGGCCCTAGGTCTTGCCGCGAACGCCCTCGATCTCGGCAACGGTTCCGGCCTGTACGACACGAACCGGGCGACACCACGCGCCATCGTACGGCTGCTCGAGCACGCCTACGCCGATTTTCGCTACGCCCCGGACTTCCTGGCCTCGCTGCCCATCGTCGGGATCGACGGCACGACGCGGCGCAGATTGCGAAAGACCGAGGCGACCGGCTGGGTCCGAGCCAAGACCGGCACCCTCGACGGCGTCTCGGCCCTGTCCGGCTACGCGGGCGCTACCGGACGGGCCCCGCTGGTCTTCGCCATCGTGATGAACGATCTGTCCAAGTGGAAGGGCCATGCCGCGCGCAAGGTCCAGGACCGGATCGCCGAGGCCCTGGCCCGGTACGCGAAGGCCACCGCCCCTTCCCCGAGGCCGAACGCCCCGTCGCCCGCCGAGCCCCGCCCGGCCCAGTGACGCCCGCCCAGCGGCGTGCGGGCCGCCGCTTCAGTACCTGCTCTTGAGCAGGTCGACGAGGGTCTCCTTGAGGGTCTCCCGCGTATGCCCCCCGCCCGAAGGTGGCGGACGCTCCCCGTCTCCGAGCAACACGGACAGGGCATGCCGGGCATTTTCCTCCTCGGCGGGCGGCAATGCCTCGGTGCCGTGCGGAGCCCCGTCCTCGCTGCCGAGCAACTCGAGCATGCGCTCAATGGCCCGCCGCACGGTGCCCTTTTGCTTCCGATAGTAGTCCTCGCGCAACTGGGCGAAGTAGTCGGGGAAGATCTGCTCGTAGGCCGGCTCCTCGTCCGGATGGCTGAGCGCCCAGGCGCCGATGCGCGCGATGACGTCCTTGCGAAACTCCATGCGGTCGCCCACGGCCTCGGCGCCACCGGGCACCATGGAATCCTCGAGCTGGCGCATGAACGGTTCGTCGGGTTCGCGCAACTCGCCGGTGACGTCGTCGTAGAGGCGCTCCTTCTTGGTGGCATGGGAAGCGTGCAGCACGTAACGACGGAACAGATCGACGTACCGAGCCTCGTCCACCAGGCCGAGGGCCTCGCGGATCTCCCGATCGGACATGTCGCGCCACCGTTCGCGGGCCGCCTCGGTGATGCTGCCCTCACCGCGCAACTGGTGATAGCCCGGACCGTCGGGTTCGAGCATCATCCAACGATGACTGCGGGTGTCGTTCAGGAAGGACTCGATCTCCCGAAACACGGCCGGTACGGTCACGTAGCGCACGCCGGCCTCGCTGGCCGCCGCGAGCAGGATGTTCTTCAGATCTCGAACGCTGGCGCCGAAACTTCCTTCGTAGTCGCCGAGCCAGTGGTGACTCCCCTCGGCCTCCACCACGGTGTCCGAGAAGGGTTCGTCGTAGAGGGCCGGCACCTGGGCGAGCAACTCGCGGGCCTCCTCGCTGGACAGCCCCCGCGGTACACGTCCGTAGGAGTAGAGATCCGCCTTCTCGATGGGCGTAAGCCGCTCGATGACGTGGGCGATCTTGCGGGGGTAGCGATCCGAGTTGGGCCGGCGCAGCCGCGTCATCACCCCCCACAGCGCCAGGATCGTGGTGACGTGGGGCGCCACATGGATCCCCCGCAACTGATCGGCGATCTGCTCCTCGTAGATCTTGCGCTCGACCCGATAGTCGCGCAGCAACGGCACCCGCACGAGGGTCACGCGGCCCCGGAAGCTCTGCCACTCTCCGGACCGTCCCACGCGAAACTCGGCGAGGTTGAGATCGTTGGCGCTGCCGGTGAACACCATGTCGAGGTCGATCACCACGTGCTCGAGGGCCACCTTGCCCGTCTCCGTCGCCGTGAGCAGATACTTGAAGTGCTCGTAGGGCCGCTTGAGCATGTCGCTGTAGTCGATGACGCCGCGGTTGGCATCCACCAGGTCGCCGCGGACGGCGAAGAGTGGCTGCCCCGTGACCGAAGGCGGCAATCGGGCGTAGGCGGCATCGCCCGTCACGGGGAAGCTGCGTGCATCCGTCGTCTGTTTGGGCTCGACCGTCACGAGCCCCTGCCGGTACTTGCGTGAAAGTACGAGGCGTTCGACCTGGACGTGGCGCAGGACCTTGCGCAGATCTCCCTGGTAGCTCGCCAGCAGCGCATCGAAGATCCGGCGATTGCGATGGGAAAGTTCGCCGTGGCGCAGCGCGTCGCACACGATGAAGTCGGGATCTTGGGCCGTGATGGCGTCGAGGACCTCCGCACGTTGCCGCGGGGGCAACAGGAGCAGCGGATGGTCCTTGTGCTCGTCCACCAACCGGGCGTCGAGATCGTCGCTGCCGAGCCGCGCGTAGGTGGATTCGCCCAGGGCGTCGGTCAACCGCGTGTCCGCCCCGAATCCGATGCCGCCGCTCGTCACCTGCCGATTCGGAAAGACCCATGCGAACCGGTACAGGGCGCCTTCGTCCGTACGGGAGTAGGCCTCGAGGGCGCGTTGGATGGTCTCGAGGAACGTACTCTTGGCACTGCCGTTGGGCCCCACCAGGAGGACGAGCCGATCCACCCGGCCCATGCGCACGAACCCCTCGAGTACCTCGTAGAACAGGTTTTGCGCCCGTTCCTGCCCGACCAGGCGAAAGCCGCCGTCGAAGCGTGCGTCGAAGAGCCGAAACCGCTGGATCTCCCCGCTCGGGATCCGTGCGCTGCGCCGTCCGTAGAAGTCGAAGGCGTCCTTGAGATACTGCGCCGCCCCGCGCGCATGGATCCGCGGGTGCTCGACGAGGGCGGCGAGCCACTCCTCGAAGCTCAGGATCTGCGCCGTGGCCTCGAACTCGCCACGCACCTCGGTGGCGATCCGATCGAGCAGGCCCGTGGCTTCTTCCGCGCCGCGCGCGGGGTCCGGTCCGTCGGCCATGCCCCCATGGTAGACCGTTTCGCGCCCACGCGCCCGGTTCGGGATCGGGCCGCGGGCCGAAGGCGCCCCCCGATCAGGACGACGGCGCCACGTCCACGCTGAAGGTGATCGTCTCCGTCACCGGCGAGCACGCCTCCTCCTGGCACACCGCGAACTTGAAGGTGCCCGAGAACGATTTGCTCCCGGGGGCGGTGGGCGTGATCTCCACGTCGAAGGCGGCCGCATTCTCGTCGAGTTGCTTGGCGTCGGCCTTCTTGAGCTTGGTCTTGGGTACGGTGACGTCTGCGGGCGGGCTAAGCTCCAACGACGTCGGAAAATCCAGGTTCATGTGCCACGGTGCCTTGGGGGTCACCCGCACCGAGACGACGGCCTTCTCCCCCGCCCGGGCACCGCTCGGAGGTTCGATGGAAAGGGCGTAGCGGTCCTTCTCGTCGGGCGGCGCCTCGTCGAGCCGCTTGACCTTCGGGGCCGCCGCAGCCTTGGCCGGCGCCTTCGACTCTGACGCGGCCTTCGGGGCCGCCTTCGCGGGCTCGGGCGCGCCCTTGGTCGCCTTCTCTCCCCCGCAGGCGACCGCAAGTGCCGCGATCGAGGTGGACAGGACGATGCGTAGGCCCAAATGCTGCATGGTCGGCTCCGTTGGCTGCTCGTCGAGTTCTTAGCGCCGCTCGAGACGAAGGTCCACCCCGCGGGTCGTGCGGTCGGCGAGGACGTCGCTGCGGCGGGTCCCCGGGGCCAGATCGGGTCGTGTCGCGGGCGGCGCCGCCACGACCTCGACCGCGCCCTCCGGCAACGCGTCGAAGCGAAAACGCCCGACGCGATCCGTCGTCGAGGTCGCCACGGTGCCGCCCTCGTCTCGACGAACCTCCACCCGCGCCCCCGCGACGGGGTCGCCCACGTCGTCGACCACGACCCCCTCGAGGGCACCCGCGCGTTCGAGCGTCACGTGGAGGATCCCGGCTCCTCGGCCGTCGACGGCGAGCCGCGAGGGTACGTAGCCCGGTGCGGTCACCCGTACGTGCTCGGGAGGCGCGGCGAGGGCCTCGAATCGGGCGCGACCGTCGGACGACGTGGTCGCCACGTGGGCCTCGTCGGCCGAACGCAGTTCCACCCGGGCCCCCTCGACCGAACGACCGGAGACGGCATCGGCCACGGCGACCTCCACCGCCACCGCTGGCGACAGCGCGACCTCGACGAAGGTCTCCGGTTCGACCAGCTCCACGGCGCCGCGCCATCGAGCATACCCGGGGGCATCCACCTCGACGGCGTAGGGACCGCGCGCGAGCCCGTCGAACACGACGATACCCCGCAGATCCGTGGCGGCGCTGCGCTCGGGTTCCGGCCGCTGGGACGACAGCCGCACGTGCGCCCCGTCGACCGGACGATCGTTGCCGCCGCGCACGCGTACCTCGAGGCGGGCGTCCGCCGCCTCGAGCACCACCTCGAACTCGGTGTCCTCCTCCACGGGGATCCGCAGCCGTTGCGGCGCATAGCCGTCGGCGATCACCCATCCCGTCACCACCCCCCGAAAGCTCCCGGCCGCCACGGTGCCGGTAGCGTCCGAGACGGCGGTCAACCCGTGGTCGAGGAGCAGGCGGGCCCCGTCCACGGGACGCAGGTTCGGATCGAGGATCCGTCCCCGCAGCGGGTGGCCGGCCGTGAGCACGAACACCACGCGAACGGTGCGAGCGCCGCGAATCACCACGGGCTGGACCTCCGACACCTCGCCGGTCGGCCCCACGGCCCACGCCGTGTACCGGCCCGGCGCAAGGCCCACCCAACGAAACGTGCCATCGCCTGCGGTCACCCCACGCGCATCGGCGAAGCCGCCGCCTGCGGGTACCGGAGGCGGCGGCGTGCTCCCCACGGGAAGGCGCGCGGTGGCAGGCGCCGTGGCAATCCGAGCGACGTCCAGGGCGGTCGCGGCTCCGGCGGCGGCGTGGATCCCGTCCGGACGCAACACGATCTCCGCCCCGGCGACGGGCCGGCCTGCGCCGTCCACGACGCGGCCTTCGAGCACCCCGGGGGCCCCGAGGCGCACGGTGACGGTCCGGGTCGCGCCAGCCACCACCTTCGCCGGAACCGGCGCCGCGGCGAGGAGTCCGTCGGCGTGGGCGGCCACCTCCACTGCCCCGGCGGCCAGGGCATCGAGGCGCACCTCGCCGGTCGCGTCCGTCCGCGCCCTTCGGGGGAGGGCATCCAAGGGGCCGCGCCGGACGGAGACGTAGGCGCCTGCCACGGCCCGGCCCGCCGGGTCCGTCACCCGCACGGTCAACGCCCCGGCCGGCTCGAGGCGGAGTTCGACGGGCGGCACGGCGCCATCGGCAGCGTCCACGTCCACGGGGGCCGCAGCCCAGGCGCCGGACGGTCCCGCGGCGCGCGCGTCGAGCGCAAACCACGGCCCCGGCACCCCCTCGAACGAAAAACGCCCGTCCGCACCGGCGCGGACCTCCCGCGGCGGCCACACCGATGCCCCCGCGAGCCGCACGACCACCTGCCCGGAGGGCTGCGCCTCGGGCGGCGCGCGCACGCGACCTTCGACCCGCACGAGCGGGTCCATCACGAGCACCACGTCGTCGTCCGGGGCCCACGCGACCAACTCCACCCCGGCGTACCCGCGGCTTCGGGCCGACAGGGCCACCGGCCCGGCCGGGAGGGTCGTAAAGGCGAAGCGGCCCCCGGCGTCCGCCTCGATTCGCCACGGCAAGGGCTCACCGAGATCCGGCATGGGCCGCGCCTCGACGACGGCGTCGGCGACCGGCCGACCCGCGGGATCGAGCACCCGGCCGTACACCTCGACGGCCACGCCGAGCGCCACGTCCCGAAGCCGAACGACGCCGCCCCCGTCGTCGAGCCGGTCGCCGATCGGGTCGAGCAGGGCCCGCAGGCGTCCGGGCACCTCGATCTCGACGAGCACGGCCCGCGGATCGAACGTGGCGCGCACCTCGTAGGCCCCTTGCGGATCGCAGCGACCGGTGGCGACCGTCCTACCGGAAGCCCGGTCGCGCACCCGCACGACGCAGGAGGGCGCCGGCGCAAGATCCTCGGGCGAAGGGCCCACCTCGACGAAGACGCGGCCGCGTATCGAGGTCCCCGCCCCGCGGTCCGAAGCCGTCGGGGACCGCAGGGCCACCGCCTCGCGGTCTCGGACCGGCCCGCCCACCACGCCGTGCACTCCCGCCCGGACCGCGAGGATCAACAACACCCACCCCAGCACGGCCGCAAGGGCCCACCCCACGGGATGGCTGCCCGCGTCACGGTGCGGCCGGTTCATGGATGCGAAGATGGCACAGGCCGGCCCGCCGCGCCGCGCACCCGCCGGGCCGGATCAGTCGGCCACCGCGATGGCGTCGATCTCCACCCGTGCCCCCTTGGGGAGTCCCGCGGCCTGCACCGCGGCCCGGGCCGGCGTGTCGCTGGCGAAGAACTCCCCGTACACCGCGTTGACGGTGGCGAAGTCCTGCATGTCCGAAAGGTAGATCGTGGCACGGACCACGTGCTCCATGGACATCCCGGCGGCCGCCAGCACCGCGCGCAGGTTGACGAGACACTGCCGCGCCTGACTCGCCGCATCCTCGCCGACCATCTCGCCCGTCGCAGGGTCGAGGGCGATCTGGCCCGAGGCGAAGAGGATCCGGCCGCCCTCGACGACGACGGCCTGGCTGTAGGCACCGATGGCGGCCGGCGCGTCCTTCGTCGTGATCGTCGTGCGTTTCACGGCGCCACGATCCCCCATGTTCGTCCCCCCTTGCAAGGGGCGAGGGGGCTCGCTATAAGCCGGGCCGCTCGGAGCCCGCCGCCGCGGGCCCCAAGAGGGCGCGTAACTCAGTGGTAGAGTGCCACCTTCACACGGTGGAAGTCGTAGGTTCGACCCCTGCCGCGCCCACCCCCGTCTCGCCTCGGCGCCCCCCGGCGCCGAGGGCGAGTGCCCAATGGGCTCTCGGATTGGTAGCGTAGCCCCCGTGGCCACCGTGCCCATCGCCGACGTCGTCGCCTATCTCGAACGACCGTTCATCACCATCGGGTCGTTGCACGTCTCGATCATGTTGCTGATCGAGATCGTGGTCTACGTGGTGGCGCTGTGGATCACGGTTCGCGTCGTCAACGTCCGCCTCGACCAATTCCTCCGCGACAGATGGAAGGCGGACCCCTCGACGGCCTACGCCATCACCCGCCTGACCGGCTACGCCATCTGGGCCGTCGGCACCTTCATCGGCCTGCCGATGATGGGCATCGATCTCAGCCACGTCGCCCTGGCGGTCGGTGCCCTGGGGGTGGGGATTGGCCTGGGTCTGCAGAACCTCACCGAGAATCTCGTGGGCGGCCTCATCCTGCTGGTGGCACGCCCCATCAAGGTCGGGGATCGGATCCAGCTCGAAGGCGCCGAAGGTATGGTGATCGACATCGGGCCGCGCGTGACGCAGATACGAACCAACGACAACATCTGCCTGCTCGTCCCGAATGCGGAGTTCATCTCCAAGCGGGTCGTGAACCTCACGTTCGAGGATCGCCTCGTCCGTTTTCGCTTCCCCGTCGGGGTCTCCTACGGGGCCGACCCGAAGCGGGTGCGAGAGGCCCTCTTGGCCGTCGCCCGGGCCCACCCCGACCTCGTCGACGACCCTCCGCCCCGCGTCCTGTTCATGGGGTTCGGCGATTCGGCCCTCGAGTTCGCCCTGTGGGCGGGGACCCGCACGCGGGTCCACGATCCCGACGTGCTGCGCTCCGAAGTGAACTTTCGGATCTTCGAGGCCCTGGCACAGGCGGGCATCTCCATCCCCTTCCCACAGCGGGATCTCCACGTCCGCTCGGTCGCCCCCGACGTGGTCCGGGCCCTGTCGGGTCAAGACCCCGGCTGACCTGCGTTTGGCGCGGGCCGGTCGGCGGACGATCCTCGGACCGCGGTCGGGCGGCCCCCGCCGGCTCGCACGGTATCCCGCAGCTTGCGCAGCCGTTCGGGCGAGACCACCGCCTCCCACGTCGCATCCCGCGGATCGGCGACGCGTGGTTCCGCTTCGAACGGCACGAAGACGTGGAAGGTCGCTCCTCGCCCCACCTCCGATTCGACGGTGACGTTCCCCCCCATGACGGCCACGAGACGGCGCACCAGGCTCAACCCAATCCCAAGGCCGCCGTACGGCCGTTCGTCGGAGCCGTCCCCCTGCTCGAAGGACTCGAACACACGCCGCTGATCCTCGGGCGCAATCCCGGGGCCTTCGTCCTTGACGGAGAACACCACGCCCTCGTCGCCCGGCTCCACGAACAACGTGATGGTCCCGCCTTCCGGGGAGACCTTGATGGCATTGGACAGGAGATTGAGCAGAACGTGGTTGAGCTTGCCGCGATCCGAGTGGAGCGTCGGCATCGGTCCCTCGGGCAGATCGACGACCAACCGCAAATCCCGCGTCCCGACCATCCAGCGGGCGCCCGCGACGACCTGCGGGATCCACTCGCGCAGGTCGATGGGCTCGGGGCGAAACTCCACCCGTGCCGCCTCGGCCTTGGCAAGTTGAAGCAGACTGTCCACGAGGTGGAGGAGGTTCTGTCCGCTGCGCCGGATCTGCCCCACGAAGTGACGTTGCTTGTCCGAAAGGCTCCCTGCCGCCCCCGCCTCGAGCAGATCGCAAAGCCCCGAGATGCCGAAGATGGGCGTGCGCAACTCGTGGGTGACGTTCGCCATGAACTCGCTCTTCTCACGGGCGGCCTCGACCAGATCGTCGGCCTGTTTGCGCAGCTTGGCCTCGCGGTCCTCGAGTCGCGCGAGGTTCCGGATCAGGAACACCGCCACGGTCGCCAACACGACCGTGTCGAACGCGTACTTGACGATCATGTACGCCGCACGGTTGTCCTCGGTGACCAGGACGGCCGGAGGGGGATAGCTCGGCCACCAACCCAGGATCTCGCCGAGGACGACCATGCCGTACAGGACGAGGCCTCCGGCGATGGCCAGGGCCGTGACGCCTGCGTTGGTGAGCATGGCGAGGACGGCGATCTCCACGACGTAGATGGCGTAGAGCGGACTCGACGTGGATCCCGTAAAGTAGATCGCCGCCGTCATGACGACGATGTCCATCGCCACGTTGACGGACGCGGTGAGCATGACGAAGCGCCCTAGGCGCAGCGAAAGCCCGGCCAGCGTGTTGGTCACGAGCTTGGCCGCCACGAGTCCGTAGAGCGGCCCGGGCGCAGCGATCACCCCGGCCGCGTCCGCGAGGATCAAGAGCGCGAGGAAGATGAGGGTGACGACGTACCCCGACACGACGCCGCCTGCGAGGATGGGACGCCGATCCGGCCGGCCGAGTTCGGCCAGATACGCGGGGACCCGCACGCGAACGCCCCCCTAGGAGAGCAGCTCACGCACCCGCGTGAGCATCGTGTCGAGGTCGAAGGGCTTGACCAGGAAGTCCTGGGCGCGCAACCCCTTGGCGGCGTAGGCCTTTCCTCGTTCGGCCGACGTGTAGACGGCGCTCATCAGGACGACCGGAACGTCTCGCCCTTCCGGCATCTTGCGGATCTCGTGGGTGACCTCGAACCCGTTTCGGTAAGGAAGCTGCACGTCGACGAGCATGAGGTCGGGCCGGGCCGTCTTGTACATCTGCAGGGCCTCGGGGCCGGTGCGCGCAGTCCGCGTCTCGTACCCGTGGGCCTCGAGGTACGTGGAGAGCACCTCGGCCGATACAGGGTCGTCTTCGACGATGAGAATCGTGTGCATGAGCCCCCTCGTGCGCCCGGGTACGGCAGATTACCCGTATTGCACCCGGCAAGCCATGTCATGGTACCACGTCACCGCCGGCCGGGGAACCGGAGAGCGCGCGCAGGCTCACCACTCCAACATTCCTCACATGCACCCACATGTGGGGCTATGTAGCCGCACCTTCGGGAGGGAAGGCCCCCCGAAACGCCGCGATGGTCTCGGGAAGATCGTACTCGTAGCGAAACCCCGTGGCATCACGGAACCTCCGGCCGTCGACGACCACCGGATGCTGCAGGTGGACCACGGCCCCCCGCGGCAGCCGCGAGAAGCCGAACCTGCCGAGCAGGCGCGGCAAGATCGGCTCGGGAACGGGAACGGCCGGCCGGCCGGCCTCCTCGATGAGTACGGAAAGGGGGATCGGCGCCGGTCCCGATACGTTGAAGACGCCGCGCAGCCCGTGTTCGAGGGCCGACGCCACGGCGCGGGCCGCGTCGCGCTCGTGCATGACCTGGAAGAGGGGATCGTAGCCAAGGACCGTCGGCACCCGCCGCGCCGAAAGATAGCTCGCCAAGGGCCCATGGCCCGAGGGACCGAGGACGTAGACGATGCGAAGGATGCAGGTGTCGATCTCCGGGTGGCGCCACAGCGCCGACGCGGCGTAGAGATCCGCCGCCACGAGATCCGCCAACTCCGGATAGGTGTGCACCGCAAGGGGCGGATCCTCCTCGGTGTGGTAGAGCGGCGCGTCGGGTGCTGCACCGTAGTACGTGTGACGACCGACGAAGATCACGCGCCCGACGCCGTGGGTATGGGCGTGCTCGAGGACGGCCTGGGTGCCGACGAGATTGATCCGGGACCGTGCCTCGCGGCCGTGGGTGAGGTACGTGACGGTGGCCATGTGGACGAGCGCGTCGGGCCGCTCGCGACGAAAGACGTCCTCTGCTGGACGCTTTCGGATGTCCGCGAGGACAACCTCGATGCCGGGCGGTGGATCGGGCCACGGCCGCACGTCGATACCGACGACGCGGTGACCGGCCCCCGCGAGTTCACGGGCGACGATGCGTCCCATCTTGCCCGACACACCGGTGACCACGACCTTCATCGCGCCTCCTCGAGTGCGGAGACCGCAAGGCGGCCTCGCCGGATCTCGCGCCCCTTGCGAATGAGATCGGCGATGCGCCGTTTGACGTCGTCCACCCACCCGACGACGACGTCGTCCGCCTCCCGGCCGGTCCCCTCGAAACGCATGGGCTCGCCGTAGACGAGCACCACGTGCACGGGCAACGGCAGCGGCAACAGGTAGGGCGTCACCGGCACGTACGGCACGCCCAACCACCTGCCGAGGCGCTCGAGATTGGTGATGGTGGGGATCGCCTCGCCGCCCCCCACGAAGGCGAACGGCACGATGGGCGTGCCCGTCTCGAGCGCAAGCCGCAGGAATCCGGTGCCGAACCGGACGAGCCCGTCGCGCTCGAAGAAGGTCTTGGCCGTCCCCCGCGCCCCTTCCGGGAACACCATGAGCAGACGGTCGTCCTCGAGAAGGCGGCGGGCGTTGTCCGGCAGGCCCGGAAACTGCCCGAGACGGCTCGTGGCCTGGGCGAAGAACGGAAGGCGCTCGAGGAACTTCTCGGCCATGCCCTGGGCGAGCCGCGGCGGCTCGAGATCGAAGAAGACCGAGGCGATCACCATGAGCGCATCGACGGCCCAACCGCCCGAGTGGTTGCCCACGAGCATGGCACGGCCACGGGTCGGGACGTGGCGCAGGCCGGCGGTCGTCACGCGAAAGTACCGTTCGTAGAAGAACTCGAGCAGCGTGAAGAAGCGGGCGAGTTCCTCGCGGTCGATACCGTAGGGATCGAGTCCGTACCGGTTCCAGGGGATCTCCAGACGCTCGATCCGCGCCCGTACGCGGGGGGACACCGGGATCGGTCGCAACAGGGAGAACGCCACGCCGGGGCATCCTATCACCTCGCGACAGGCCTGCGTGACGGCGACGAGGGGCCGCGATGCTAGGGTGCGCCGCACCATGGCACGCGACGAGACCACCAGCTTCGACCTCGACGTACCGGTGGGCGATGCCCGACGACAGGTCACGTGCCACGAGCGCCGCCCCGCCGATCCCATGGCCGGGATGGTGCTCGCCCACGGTGCAGGTGCCGGCATCGATCACCCCTTCATGGTGGGGGTCGCCGAGGCCCTCGCACGGCACGGCGTCGCCACCTGGACCTTCAACTTCCCCTACATGCAGGCCGGCCGTCGGCGCATCGATCCGCGCCCTACCCTGTACCGCACCTGGAAGGTCGCCCTCGAAACGGCCCGGGCCCGTTGGCGCGGCGGCCGAGGACCGCTGCTCGCGGGCGGCAAGTCCATGGGCGGTAGGGTCCTCGCCGAGGCCCTCGCCCGCGGCGAACTCGGACCGCCGCCTGCCGGCATCGTGTTCCTCGGCTTTCCGCTGCACCCGGCAGGGCGGCCTGGAACCGATCGGGCCGCATCTCTTCGAGCCATCGACCTCCCCATGTGGTTCGGCGCCGGAACGCGCGACCGCCTGGCCGACCTCGAACGCCTCCGCCGCGTCGTGGCCGAGCTCGGTCCCCGTGCGACCCTGCACGTCGTCGAGGGCGCCGACCACGGCTTCGCCGTGCGCAAGCGCGACGGCCGCACCTTCGAAGAGGTCTTGGACGAATTGGCGGGCGCAGCAGCCGCATGGATCCGCGAGCACGTCTCCGGCGACGAACCGGTCACCGGGTTTCGTTGACCCGCGCCCCCGACCCGCGCCGCCGCTTGCGCCGGCTGCGCCCCGTGTGCTACCGACCCGCGAACCTCCCGCCATGGACCGACCCACGCAAGACCTCCGTCCCCACCGCGGCAAGCTCCTCGTCCTCACCCCGGGCATGGGCGCCGTCGCGACCACCTTCATGGCCGGCGTCGAGGCCGTCCGCCGCGACCTGGCCCGTCCCTTCGGGTCGTTGACCCAGATGCAGACGATTCGCCTCGGCCGACGGTCCGAAGGCCGCAGCCCCCTCGTCCGTGACTTCGTGGACCTCGCGCCCCTGTCCGACCTGGTGTTCGCGGGGTGGGACCCGATCCCGGACGATGCCCTCGCCGCGGCCCGCCGTGCCGCCGTGCTCCGTCCCGAGCACCTCGATCCCATCGCCGAACCCCTCTCGGCGATCCGACCCATGAAAGCCGCCTTCGACCGCAGCTACGTCAAGCGCCTCGACGGCCCCAACGTGAAGAAGGCCGCCAACAAGTTCGAGCTGGCCGAGGCCCTGCGCGAGGACATCCGCAACGCCATGGCCGAGCACGGGGCGGATCGGGCCGTCATGGTCTGGTGCGGCTCGACCGAGATCCACCTGCGGCCGGCCGCCTGCCACGCCGACCCCGACGCCCTCGTCGCGGGCATGAAGAACGACGACCCGGCGATCTCGCCGTCCCAGCTCTACGCCTATGCGGCCATCATGGAGGGCGTCCCCTACGCGAACGGGGCCCCCAACCTCTCGGCGGACGTCCCCGCCCTCGAGACGTTGGCCGTCGAGCGCGGCGTGCCCATCGCCGGCAAGGACTTCAAGACCGGCCAGACCCTGATGAAGACGATCCTCGCACCGGGCTTCAAGGCGCGGATGCTCGGGATCGCCGGATGGTTCTCGACCAACATCCTGGGCAATCGCGACGGCGAGGTCCTCGACGACCCGGACAGCTTCCGGGCCAAGGAGGTCACCAAGTCCGGGGTTCTCGACACGATCCTGCAACCGGACGTCTATCCCGAGCTGTACGGCGAACTCTACCACAAGGTGCGGATCAACTACTATCCGCCCCGGGGCGACGAGAAGGAGGGTTGGGACAACATCGACATCTTCGGGTGGCTCGGCTACCCGATGCAGATCAAGGTCGACTTCCTCTGCCGCGACTCGATCCTCGCGGCCCCCATCGTCCTCGACCTCGCCCTGTTGCTCGACCTGGCGGGCCGTGCCGGCATGCGGGGCATCCAGGAGTGGCTGTCCTTCTACTTCAAGAGCCCCCACGTGGCCGAGGGACACGTCGCCGAACACGACCTCTTCCTGCAGCACCTGCGCCTGAAGAACACCCTGCGCCTCATCGGCGGCGAAGAGCCCCTCACCCACCTCGACGAGGCCCTCGAATCGGCCGGAGCCGACGCGTGACGATGCGGCGCACCGGGGTCGTGCTCGCGGCGGGTTTCGGCTCGCGGCTGCGCGCCGACGACCCGGGGCGCCTCAAGCCCCTTGCGGAGGTGGCGGGCCGGCCGTTGATGCTTCGCACCCTCTCCACCCTCGAACGGGCCGGCTGCGATCGCGTCGTCATCGTCGTGGGGTTCGAAGGTGAGCGGATCGCGGCGGCCGTACGGGACGCCTACGAAGGCCCCCTTCCCCTCACCTTCGTCGAGAACGCGCGCTACGATCTGGCCAACGGCGTCTCGGTGCTGACCGCTCGCGACGAGGTGACCTCGCCCGAGTTCGTGCTCACCATGGCCGATCACGTCTTCTCGGACCGCGTGGCGGATCTCGCCAAGGCGACCCAGCCGCCGGATCGGGGGGCGGCCCTGCTCGTCGACCGGCGGATCGACAAGGTGTTCGACCTCGACGACGCCACGAAGGTCCGCACCGAGGGCGGCCGCATCGTGGAGATCGGCAAGCATCTTTCGAACTACGACGCCGTGGACACCGGTCTGTTCGTGGCGACCGACGGCCTCTTCGACGCCCTCGACGCCGTGTACGCCGCGCGGGGCGACGCTTCCCTCTCCGAGGGCATCGCGGCCCTCGCTCGCGAGGGCAGGATGCGAGCCGTCGACATCGGCGATGGATTCTGGCAGGACGTCGACACGCCCGAGATGCTCGCCCACGCCGAGATGCGCCTGCGCTCGGGCGCGCAGTAGTCGCAGGAAACGCCCCTTGCCGGGTAGCGGCGACCTCAGGCGGGCAGATACCGGCCGGGCGACACCTCCACGAGCAACCCCAAGGCCTCCGCCTCGCACAGGGCGGCCACGAGCGCCGCGTCGGGCAGATCCTCGACGCCCACGCCGCGGGCCGGGCCCGCGCGCACGACCGCCTCGAGCGTGCGCAGGTGGGCCGGCCACGCACGGGCGGGGGGCCGTCCCCCCGCGAGGACCCGAGCCATCGCCTCGGCCGGGTCTGCGTGGGGATCGATGCGCAGGGCCCCGCGCCGTGCCAGCTCCGCCGCGCCGGGCGTCCCGGTCACCACCACCACCTTCCGCCCGCGACGCAAGGCGTGGCGGCCGGTCTGGATGCTCCCGGACCGCAGCCCGGCCTGGACGACCAGGACGGCCGCGCTGGCCGCCACGACCAGCCGGTTGCGCGAGGCGAACATGCCACGCCGCGGAGCGGTGCCGGGCGGTTGGGCGAAGAGCAAGCCGCTCGACGGCGCACCGGCGATGCGATCGAAGAGCCGCCGATGGTCCGCTGGGTAGGGGCAATCGGGACCGAGGGGGAGCACGGCCAGTTGGGGTACGGCCGCCCGGAGGGCCGCACGATGGACCATGGCGTCGATACCGCGGGCGCCGCCCGAGACCACGCTAAAGCCGGCGCGCCCGCACTCCGCGACGAGCGCGGGCACGAGACGCAACAGGTGACGATGGGCGGCACGGCTGCCGACGATGGCGATGCGCGGCGGTGGCGGCACGTCGCCGACGAGGGGGAAACGCCCCGCCACGTCGCCGAGGCTTTCGCCCTCGATCCAGTGGTGGTTCACGCTTCCATGGTCGGCCGTCGACGTCGGTTCGTGCGCCGCACCTCGGCGCGTCGCCTGCCGACCCTGGCCCGGGGCCCGTGCCGCCTACTTCTTGCCGCCGAGGCTGAAGCTTGCGCGCCCCTTGGCCTTGCCGGCACCGATGCGCGCCTCGGCCTCGGCCTTGGCGGAGATCCGGGCCGCCTCCCGGGAGGCATCGTCTTGCATCTCCGGCGGGCGCAGTTCCACGTGTTCGCCCCGTTCGATCTCCCGGGACGACCAGATGACCGCGCCCAGGGAGATCTCCGGCTGCACGTCGAGGATCAGGATGCGCCCCACCACCCGGCGCGGCCACCCCTCCTCGTAGGGGATCTTGAACCCGGCGGTCTCGACGTACTCGTCGCCCTTGCGCACCGCCTCGAGGATGTTGCCCACTTTCACACCGTCGTCGGCACCGAGATCCGTGACGACGAATTGGTTCTGCCCCGCCACGGGGTCGAGCACGCCGCTGCCCCGACGGCGGCGGCGGCGCTTCTTGCGCGAGACGCCCTCGATGGCGCTGCCCGGGGAGAGCACCGCCACGACTCGGCCGGTCTCGGCCTTGTCGGCCGGCCGTTCCTCGATCTCGCCGAATCGGCGCTTGAGGGGCCCTACGCGATACCCTCGCTCGATGGGGTCGAACGCGACGGCGACCGTGCCTTCGGCCGTCTTGCTGGCCACCTGATCGACGTCCACCTCTCCCACGATCTTGACCAGGTACCCGAGCACCTTCTTGCCCTTGACGTCGGTGACCTTGTCCATGGGCGAGAAGATCGTAAGACGCTCCCCCGGCACCGGCACCCGCGCCTTGTCGTAGTCCATGTAGACCTTGTCGAGGGTCGCCAGCATCACCTTGGCCTCGTCGCCGCCCACCACCTTCATGGCGTCGTCGAGTTCCTCCTGCGTGACGAAGGCCGTCTTCTCGAGCACGTAGGACCGTCGAACCGGACCTTCCTCGCGACGGGTGCGCTCGAACGCAAGGCCGCTCCCGGGCGCCTCGATCCGTTCCTGTCCGTCCCCCGCACCAGCAGCGCCGAACGGGTCGCGCAGGCGGATCTGATCGCCGGGAAAGATCCAATGCGGATTGGTGATGTGCTCGTTCCAGGACCAGAGTTTGGGCCACTGGTACGGATCGCCCAGGTACGTCCCGGCAAGCCCCCACAGCGTGTCGCCCTTGCGCACCACGTGATACTCCGGGCCCTCGGTCCCGTAGGCATAGGTCTCGTAGAGATCCGGCGCCCCCACCTGCAACCCCTGGACGACCTGGCCGTCCGGCGTCACCGTCTTCGCCGTGGGCCCATAGGTCTGATCCGGCGGACGGGAAGGCGCCTGGTCGACGAAACCAGGGTTCGCCCGGGTGGACGGATCATAGGTTGCCCCCGGTGGCGGACGGCCGAGGGCGGCGTCGAGAGCCGGATTGGAGGGCGGCGTCGGCTGCGACGGAGCGGAGGACGGGCCCGACGGCGTGGGCGTCGACGGACCGGGCGGAGCCGGCGCTGCGTCGTTGGCCGGCTGTGCGGCGGCCGCCGCGAAGATCAGACAGACAAGGGTTGATCTCACCATGGATCTATCCTCGAATCTCCACGAGCTTGATGCGAGCCACGTCGCTCGCGTGGGCTCGTGGATAGGCTTCGATGAGTTCGGTCATCAGTTCCACCGCCTCCGCGGTCCGGCCGAGTCGTTGGTAGCAAAGGGCGATCTTGAGGAGCGCGTCCGGGGCCTTGTTGCCGCCCGCGTACCGTTCGACGACCGCCGTGAAGTCTGCGAGCGCCGCTTCGTAGTCGCCGGCGTCGTAGGCGGCCTCCCCTTTCCAGTACAGGGCGTTGTCGGCATACGGGTGCCGAGGATGGCGACGCGCGATGCGATCGAAGGCCGCGCGGGCGGCCTCGTGATCCCCTGCCCGCAGCCGTTCCATGGCCTCGTGGTAGGCCGTGATCACCGGATCTTCGCCCTTGCGACGCCGCGACGCCTTCGACCGGCGCTCCTTCCGCGGAGGTGACGCCTGGGCGAGCCGCGGGGGCGCCTGGGTGAGTTCCACGAGCTTGCGACCTTCGAGGCGGAAACTTCGTCGCATGCCCGACTCGTCGCCGGATGCCGACGGGCCCCCGGCCGTCCGGGGGGCCGCGGCCGACGTCGGCGCGACGGGCGGGTCCGAGCCCCCGTCCGTCGTCCGCGCGGGCTCACCCGTTTTGCGCCCCAACGTCACCGGCCGCCGAAAGAGCCCGATGCCCTCCCCGTCTCCTTCCGCGGACGACGACGGCGTGGGTCTAGGGGCGGCGACGGTGGTCGCGGGCGGGTGCGCCGGTGCCGTCCGATCGGCGGCCGACAACGAGATCGCCTTTTCCGGGCCGTCCATCAACCGAAGACGGTCCTCGAGCCGCTGGATCCGGGCCTCGAGCTGCCGCTGGCGGGCCGCGAGCCGGGCCACCTCCTCCGTCGACGCCTCGGGTTGCGCCGAGCGCGCACTGGACGGGTCGGTATGGGCGCAGGCAGGGGCTCCGAGGAGGAGGACCGTCCACAGGAGAGCGTCACGGGGTCGTGGGTGCATCACGGGTGCCATGGCAGGCTATCAATCGCCCCCCCACCCGACCAAAGAATCCACCCACGCGGCCCCGAGCCGACTCGCCACGGGCCGGCCGAGCAGCCGGTGCGCGTTTGCGCTCACCCGGCGTCCATGAGTGAATGCCGCACCGTGTGGGGCGTCCGACGTCCGCCCCGCGTTCACCCGTTGGAAAGGCATGACTCGATGAAGATCGCACCCCACCTCCTCCTGTCGATCCTGCTTCTCGCACCGGCAACGGCCCGGGCCGACGCCACCGGCCCGACCGGGCGGGTCAAGTCGCTGACGATCAACACGAGCGGATCCGACGACTGGAACACCCACCACGGCGCCGTGGAGATCGGGCGCAAGAAGGGGCCGTCCGCCGTCTACCACTTCGGACGGGCCTATTGCCCGGGCAAGGACCTGACGGACGCCCAGATCGCGCTACTCGCCGAGGCCCTCGAAGAAGGCGGAGCCATCCGCGTCACCCCGCGCTACAAGAACGGCCAAGCGGGCCGCAAGTGCCTCGTGGGCTTTACGCTTCGCCGCGGCAAGGCGTCCGCCGCCGACTGACGACCCCGGCCTACATCGCGCGGCGATACTCGCCGCCCACCTCGAACAGCGCCTGGGTGATCTGGCCGAGGCTGGCGTGACGCACGGTCTCCATGAGTTCGGCGAACACGTTGCCCCCGGCCAGGGCCACCTCCTTGAGCCGAGCGAGGGCCGCCTCCGCCGTGTCGGCGTGGGCGGCCTGGAACGCCCGTAGCCGACGGATCTGATCCTCCTTCTCCTCGCGGCTCGCCCGGGACAGCCGCAACTCCTCCACCTCGTCGTTCGCCGACTTGTTCGGATCGACGAAGGTATTGACCCCGACGATGGGAAGCTCGCCCGAGTGCTTGCGCCGCTCGTACTCGAGGCTCTCGTCTTGGATCTTGGACCGCTGGTACTGGCGCTCCATCGCCCCGAAGACCCCCCCGCGCGCGTCGAGACGCCGAAACTCCGCGAGCACCGCCTCCTCGACGAGCCGCGTGAGTTCCTCGACGACGTACGAGCCCTGCAGGGGATTTTCGTTCTTCGCAAGGCCCTGCTCCTTGCCGATGATGAGCTGGATGGCCATGGCCCGCCGTACGCTCTCCTCCGTGGGCGTGGTGATCGCCTCGTCGTAGGCGTTGGTGTGCAGGCTGTTGCAGTGGTCGTAGTAGGCGAAGAGAGCCTGCAACGTCGTGCGGATGTCGTTGAAGTCGATCTCCATGGCGTGGAGCGACCGGCCGCTCGTCTGGATGTGGTACTTGAACTTCTGGCTGCGCTCGTTGGCGCCATAGACGTCGCGCATGGCGATGGCCCAGATCCGCCGCGCCACCCGGCCGATGACCGTGTATTCGGCGTCCATGCCGTTCGAGAAGAAGAAGCTCATGTTGCGCGCGAAGTCGTCCACGTTCATCCCGCGCGCACGGTAGATCTCCACGTACGTGAAGCCGTTGGCCAACGTGAAGGCGAGCTGCGTGATGGGATTGGCCCCTGCTTCGGCGATGTGATAGCCGCTCACCGACACGGAGTAGTAGTTCCGAACGTCCTTTTCGACGAAGTACTCCTGGATGTCGCCCATCATGCGCAGGGCGAACTCCGTGGAGAAGATGCACGTGTTCTGGGCCTGATCCTCCTTGAGGATGTCGGCCTGGACCGTCCCCCGCACCACCCGAAGGGTCTCGTCGCGCACCTCTTCCCACTCCTCGCGCGTGAGCTTGCGGCCGAGTTCGGCTTCCTTCTTCTCCACCTGCTGGTCGATGGCCGTGTTCATGAAGAAGGCCAGCACGATGGGAGCCGGGCCGTTGATCGTCATGCTCACGCTCGTGTTCGGCGCGCACAGATCGAAGCCGTCGTAGAGCACCTTGGCGTCGTCCAAGGTGCATACGCTCACCCCGGACTCGCCGATCTTGCCGAAGATGTCGGGGCGCTCGTCCGGATCGTGGCCGTAGAGGGTCACCGAGTCGAAGGCCGTGGACAGGCGCTTGGCCGGCTCCCCGTCGGAGAGGTAGTGGAAGCGCGCGTTCGTACGCGCAGGTCCGCCTTCGCCCGCGAACATGCGCTTGGGGTCCTCCCCCTCCCGCTTGAACGGAAACACGCCGGCCGTGAAGGGAAAACGCCCCGGCGGTCCTTCGAGAAGCATGTAGCGGGCGACGGCGCCGAGATCGTCGTCGGGCGGCAGGCACACGCGGGGCAGGACCGTGCCGGACAGCGTGGTCACCGTCGTCGGGTACGTTACGGTTCGCCCGCGGATCGTCTCGGTGTAGGTGCCGCTGGCGTAGGCCTCCTTGCGCCGCCGATAGTCGTCGAGGGCCTGCTTGGTCTGTTCGGCAAGGGACGCTTCGATGCGTTCGGCCTCCTGCTCGGCGAAGGCGAGCGCGGCCTTGGCCGCCTCGTCGGCCGCGCCCCCTTCGACCTGCGCCCGCAGCCGCGACGCAACGCGCCGCGCAGCCTCGAGGTCGCGCACCCGTTCGACCTCGGCTTCCACGAAACGATGGTACGCCTCGACGGCACCCGCGATCTCACTGAGGTAGTGGACGCGATCCGGAGGAATCAGGTCCCGGGTGTCGGAGGCCACCGCGATCTGCTCCGGCGGGATCTTCGAAGCCCAGGTCGACGTCCCCTTGTCGGACAAGGCGCGGCACAAGGCGGTGTAGAGCCCGTTGACCCCCTTGTCGTTGAAACGCGAGGCCACGGTGCCGAACACGGGAAGCGCCTCGTCGGGCCGGTCGAACCACTTGCGATTGCGCCGCACCTGCTTGCGAACGTCCCGCAACGCGTCCTCGCTGCCCTTGTGCTCGAACTTGTTGATCGCGACGAAGTCGGCCAGATCGAGCATGTCGATCTTCTCGAGCTGGGACTGCGCCCCGTACTCCGCGGTCATCACGTACAGGGACACGTCGCACAGATCGACGATGCCCGCGTCCCCCTGGCCGATGCCGCTCGTCTCGACCACCACCAGGTCGTAGCCGGCCAGCTTGCACAGGGCGACGGCCTCCTGCGTCGCGCGGGACAACTCGGATCGTTCGGCCCGGGTGGCGAGGGATCGCATGTAGGCCCGGGGTGAGCGCAGGCTGTTCATGCGGATTCGATCGCCGAGCAGGGCGCCGCCCGTACGGCGGCGGGTGGGATCGATGGAGATCACCGCCACCCGCCGGTCCGGGTGATCCCGCAGGATGCGGGACAAGAGTTCGTCCGTCAGGGAACTCTTGCCGGCGCCGCCGGTGCCCGTGATCCCGAGCACCGGCACGCCCGGAAGGGGGCGCGCGGCGATGGCCTCGCGCAGCGCCTTGCCCTTGGCATCGTCCCGCTCGGCCACCGTGATGAGACGCGCGAGTCGCCCGCGGTCCTCGGCCGTAAACCCCGTTCCGAGTCGGTCGAGCTCCGCGAGGGGATCCTCCGGCGCCGTGTCGAAGCGGGCGCCGTCCATGATGACGTCGATCATGCCCCGCAGGCCGAGCCTGCGGCCATCTTCGGGGCTGAAGATTCGATTGATCCCGTAGGCGTGGAGCGCCTCGATCTCCTTGGGCACGATGACGCCGCCGCCGCCGCCCCAGATGGTGATGTGCCCCGCCCCCTTCTCCCGTAGCAGGTCGTACATGTAGGTGAAGTACTCCATGTGCCCGCCCTGGTAGGACGACACGGCGATGGCCTGGGCGTCCTCCTCGATGGCGGCGTCCACGACCTCCTCGGCGGCCCGGTTGTGACCGAGGTGGATCACCTCCGCCCCGGCCTCCTGCAGGATCCGCCGCATCACGTTGATCGCGGCGTCGTGCCCGTCGAAGAGGGCCGCTGCCGTGACGACGCGCACGCGGATCCGTGCGGGGTCCGAGACGGGGCGTGCGGCGGTGGCCTTGGGGGTCGCGGCGGCGGAGACTGCGGAATCGGACATGCGAGCGCAGGTCACGATAAGGGGCGGGGTACCTGTCGGCAAGCGCACCCGCCGATCCCGCGGCGAATTTGGTCGTTCGGCGGCGGTCGGACATGGTGTCACGAGGTGGCACGGCCCTCGACCGACACACGGCGAAACATCGTTTCGGTCCGTTCCCGACCGTCCATCGCGTACGTCGTGGCCCTCGTGACGGCGGCCGCCTTCTCGGGATGCGCTCCGGCGACGTCCTCGACCGGGTTTCCGCGCGGACCGGGAGACGCTTGGCGCCTCGATGCGGCGCCGGGATGCGCGGGTCGCCGAAGCGACGGCTGGTCGGCACGCCCCGGCGGTCCCGTTCCCCGCGCGGCGGTGCGGTGCGTGACCCTCGCCGAAGCCGCCGCACGCACATCCCGGCTGGCCGTGACGGCGACGCCTTCGGCGGCACCGCCGACGAAGGCCCCGAGGCACGAGCCGGCCCGCGCGTTCGGCGAACGGCCCCACGCGAGCGCCGCCCCGCCGCCTTCCGAACCGCCGCCGCACGCGCCCCGGCGCGTTGCCGCCCCCGCACTCGACGCCGACGCCATCGTCGCCCTCGGGCCGGCCGAGTGTCGCCGCGTGCTCGAAGCTGCGGGCGTCGAAGTGCAGACGGCCCTCGACGCCCCGGAGTCGGTCGCCCAGCCGGTACGAGTGGAAGGGGCCATCGGCGGCGTGGAACTTCGCCTCGCCTGGTCCCGCGATCCCGCCCACGACGTCCACGCCGTGTTCGACTGCCGCCTCGTGGTGGCACTCCTGCCGGCGGTGGCCCTCGTCGAAGCGGCCGGCTACGACACCCTGGAGTACGTCTCGGCCACACGACGGGGTGGAGGACGCCGCAGCATGCACCGCCTCGGCCTGGCGGCGGACCTCGTGGCGGTGCGAAAGGGCGAGGGCCGCTACAACGTCGAAACCCTCTATCGCCGCGGCGGGGTGGAGCGCTGTCGGCGCGGATCGATGCCCCGTGACGTCTTCGGCAAGATGCTGTGTCGCGGTTGGCGCGAACGGTGGTTCCACACGATCCTCGGACCGGACCACGACCGCGCCCACCACGATCATCTGCACGTGGATCTCGCCCCCCACCGCAAGCGTCCATCCACACCGTACGTTGGGCTCCGCGGCGCCTCCGCCGGGGATCTGCCGCGGTCCCGCCGCCGCGATCCGTCGTGATCGCCCGGGCTCGCCCTCCCCCGCGCCACTGCATGGACAGCGAGGCCGAACGCATCGCCGCATTCGGGCGATCCGAAACGGGCCGCTCGAACGACCGTGTCGTTTTCCTCACTGACCCATTTGGGCCTATACTTGCACCGCGCAGCCGGCTGCGCAGATCCGAACACCGTTCTCGCCCATGTCCGACACCCCCACAGGTTTTCCGGGGAAGACCGCGCGGCTCGATCGCACCTCGAAGCGCCACAAGGTGGGCGCTACGCCCGACCCCGAACCGAGCGCATCGGCGTCGAGTTTCGAGCTGACCATCGAGGAGGACATGGGCCGGACCATCGCCGGCCGCTACGAGATCACCGACGTCATCGGTGAAGGTGGGATGGGAGTGGTCTACGAGGCCTACGATCCCCAGACGGACCGCAAGGTGGCGATCAAGCTCGTGCGGGCGGAATGCGCCACCGACCGCAAGTTCATCACGCGGTTTCGCCGCGAGATGGAGGTGACGACCCAACTTCGGCACCCGTCCACGATCCGGGTGTTCGAACACGGCGAGACGGAGGACGGCCGCCCCTTCATGGTGATGGAGCTGCTGCGCGGCGAGAGCCTGGCCGACCGTCTCGAGCGCGGCCCGATCCCGGAGCTCGAGGCCCTACAGTACGCCCGACAGATCGCCGAATCGCTGTCGGAGGCCCACGAGCACGGCATCTTCCACCGCGACCTCAAGCCGGACAACATCTTCATCGAGAAGGTCGGGGTCTCCAAGGTGGTCAAGGTGCTCGACTTCGGCATCGCCGGCGGCGTGGACGCCACGCGACTGACCCAGGCCGGGGAGGTGTTCGGCACGCCCCAGTACATGTCCCCGGAGCAGTGCAACGGGCTGCCCCTCGACCACCGCACGGACATCTACTCCCTCGGCATCATCCTGTACGAGATGATCGAAGGGCGGCCGCCGTTCTCGGCGGACTCGCCCATGGCCACCATGCTCAAGCACGTGCGCAGCAAGGTGCCCGTGCCGCGCAAGGCGTCGAGGACGACGATCAAGCTGCTGATGCAGGCCCTGCGCAAGGACCGCTCGAAGCGGATCCAGACCGCCGAGGACTTCGCCCGCCGCATCGGCGAGGCCATCGGCGCGGTCCGTGCCGAGCAGGAGGGCCGGCCCGTCGATGCGTCGTCCAACAAGAAGACGGCCGGCCGCCCCACCGCGACCCGCGGCGGGATCTCGGCTCCGATCCCCCTGGGTCCCCCGCCCAAAACGTCCAATCCGGTGCTTTGGGGCGGTATCGTGGTCGCCGTGCTGGCCGCCGCCGGGATCGGGTACGCATTGCTGTCGGGCGACGACGCCCCCCCCCGGACCGAGCACGCGACGGACGGCGAGGAGGCGAAGGGCGCGGGCGAGGCCAAGGCGCTGCCGCGCAACCGGGCCCTCGTCAACACGAACGTCAAGGGGGCGGACGTACTGCTCGACGGTAAGCCCCAGTGCAAGACCCCGTGTACCGTGGCGGTCCCGGTGGGTGACGGCAAGACCCACGAGATCCGCGTGACGAAGGACGGATACGTGGACGTCGTGACCAACTGGCAGCCGAAGTCGGCCTCGGAGCCCCTGCCGCCGCTGCCGGACATGAAGCCCCTGTGAGCCGAACTCGAGCGCAGGGGGCGACGCGTCGGGCGGCGGCACCGGGACGCCGCACCGGAGACGTACACGGCCTTCGCCCGCGCTCCGCGCGACCGATCGTCGGCGCGGGTTGACCCACCCCTGCCCCGTGCCATGCTGCACGGCCATGGCCGACCGCGACGAAGACTTCGCCGCCCTCCTCGACGCTTCCCTGGCCGAGCGGGCCCCGTCGCGCACCTTGCGACGCGGCGCCCGTGTGCGGGGCACGGTGGTGGCAATCACCGACACCGACGTGTTCGTCGACATCGGCGCCAAGGCCGAGGCCCGCATCCCCCGCCACGAGGTGTGCGACGAGCACGGGACCCCCACGGTGACGGTCGGGGACGCGATCGAAGCCGTGGTCGCCGATCCCAAGGCCCCCGAGGGGCCGCGCCTCGCCGTGCGCATCTCGGGGACCGGGGATCGACGCACCCTCGATCTCGCCCGCGCCGCACAACTTCCGGTACGCGGGCGCGTGACCGCGGCAGCCAAGGGCGGCGTCGAGGTGGATCTCGGTGGCGGCACCGTCGGGTTCTGTCCGGCGAGCCAGCTCGAACTCGGCCGCGCCGCAGACCTCGAAGGATACGTTGGCAAGGCCCTCGACTTCGTCGTGACCGAGATCCGGGACCGGGGCCGCAGCATCGTCCTGTCGAGACGTCCGATCCTGGAGAAGGAGGCGGCACGGCGAGCCGAGGAGCGCCTGCGACAGCTCGAGGTGGGCGAGGAACTCGAAGGCACGGTCGACGGCATCGAACCCTACGGGGCCTTCGTCGATCTCGGCGGGGTGCGGGGGCTCGTGCACGCCAGCCGACTCGGAGGCGGGTCCGCGCGGCCTTCGGATCTGCTGCGGGTCGGCGAGACGATCCGTGTGCGCATCGAAGCCATCACGCCGGACCCGGCAGGACGATCGCCCCGGGTGGACCTTTCGTTCGTCGCGGCCCTCGAGGACGCAGAGCCGCCCCCCATCGTCGAAGGCACGGTGCTGCGCATCGAAGGGGGCGGGATCTTCATCGAGACGCCCGAGGGCGAGGTCTTCGTGCCCGGCCGTGAGCTCGACCTTCCGCCAGGGGGCGATCCGCGGCGGATCTACAAGTTGGGTTCCCGCCTCGAGGTCGTGCTGATGGGCACCGATCGCAAGGGACGGATGCGCGGATCCGTCAAACGCGTCGACGACGTACGTGCCAAGGTGGACTTTCGAAACTTCCAACGCAAGGGGCACGGTGGCACCGGAGGCGGCCTCGGGCGTCTCGGGGACCTGCTTGCCGCGGCGAACGTCTCTGCGGCACCGACGTCCACGGCGACACCGACCAACGACGCGAACCGACCGGCCCGTCGCGGCGCGGCCGGCGATCCTCCTCGGGACGAGGGCACACGCCGCCCCTCGGGCACACGCCGGCACGTGACCCCGAACCGCCGCAAGGGCCGCCGCTAGCCGGCAAGGCCCCTCCACCGTCCCTCCACACCGCGAGCACGACCGTGGCCCGGCTCTTTCTCGGCATCGCGATCCCCGAGTCGGTCGCCGTGCGCCTCACCGGCCTCCAAGGCGGCATCCGCGGCGCGCGATGGGAGCCCCCCGAGAAGCTGCACCTGACCCTGCACTTTCTCGGCGAGGTCGACGGCGGGACGGCCCGTCGACTCGTCGATGCACTCGGGCACCTCGAGTCCCCCGCCTTCGATCTCGAGCTGCACGGCGTCGGGTACTTTCCTCCCCGCGGAACGGCCCGTTCCTTGTGGGTCGGCGTACGTCGCAACCCGGCGCTCCTCGATCTCCACCGCCGCACCGGTCGAATCCTCGAACGCCTCGGACTCGATCGGGATCGCCGGGCTTTTTCGCCGCACGTCACGATCGCCCGGCTCAAACAGCCGGACATGGCGGCCGTCGCCGGCTTCGTGGTGCGCCATGCGACGTTTTCGGTGCCGCCCTTTCGGGTGGACCGGATCGTCCTCTTCCGCAGCGTCCTCGGCAAGCGCGGGTCCCACTACCGATTCGAAGCCGTGTTTCCCCTCGGACCGAAGGTCCCCTGCGACACGCCGTGACGCGCCCTTTTCGTGGCTCGCCGGCGGATCTCTGGTAGGATCCGGCCAGGTGACCGCGACGAAGGACCGCCGATCGAACCCACGCTTCGCCTGCGACGTGGAGGCCGAGGTGCGGCTCGACGACGGCCGCATCCTGCCGGCGCGCACCCAGGACATCAGTTTCTCGGGGATCTGCGTGGTCGCGACGGAGCCCGTGACCCCGCGCTCGCGAGCCACGTTCGCCCTGAGGCTCGTGATGGAGTGGGCGGAGACCGAGCCCGTCGAACTCCCGGGCGTGGTCGTTTGGTGTACGCGTACCCGCGACGGTCACCAGGTGGGCGCCCGCTTCGACCCCCAGGCCATGGGAGAGGACGCCTGGCAGCGACTCGACGTCTTCCTTCGCTTCCTCATGGGCGAGTTGTCCATGCCGAGGGGGGACGAGGTCGCCCCGGACTGACCCGCGTCGGCGTCGCGACCGCCTGTGACCGCGATCACGCTTGCGCGGTGACGCGAACGCTGCACGCCAGCGGGGCTGGACCCGGCCCCTCGGCCGCCGCCCCGTGACCGCCATGTCCCCGAGATTCCACGAAAATCGTCGGATCCACGGGATCCGTCGCGCTGGGCTCGCCCCTTGCACCAGGGACCGCGCCATGGACGGCGCACGTTCTGCTCCCCGCCCGACCGCCGACGATGCGCGGCGCCGGGTCCTGGTCCTGGCCCGTAGCCTCTATCGCGAGATCCGCGCACAGGGATTCTCGGATCAAGAGGTGATCGGCCTGTCGTCCGCCCTCCTCGAGTTCGTGCGGGCCGACATCCGACCGCCCCGCGACAACTGACCGGGCTTCCCCTCGGGGGCGTTCGGCGGTACTTCCCCGCCCATGGCACCCCCGAAACTGCCCCGGCTCGACGCACTCGACGTCGACAACCGGCGCGTGTTCGTGCGCGTCGACTTCAACGTGCCCCTCGGCAACGACGGTACCGTACGCGACGACACCCGGATTCGCGCGGCCCTGCCGACGCTGCGCTCCCTGCGGGAACGGGGGGCCCGCCTCGTGGTGGCGAGCCACCTCGGTCGCCCGAAGGGCCGGGTCGTCCCCGCCCTGTCCATGGAGCCCGTGGCGGCACGGCTCGCCGAACTGCTCGACTGCGAGGTCAGGCTACCCGACGAGGTGGTGGGTGACGCCGCACGACGGCTGGTCCTCGAAACCCGGGCGGGCCAGATCACGATGCTCGAGAACCTGCGCTTCCATCCCGGCGAGACCAGCAACGATCCGGAGTTCGCCAAGGCCCTCGCCGAGCTGGCCGACGCCTACGTCAACGACGCATTCGGCACCTGCCACAGGGCCCACGCCTCGGTCGTCGGCGTGCCCCGCTTGATCCCCGAGCGGGCGGCCGGACGCCTGCTCGCCAAGGAGGTCGATGCCCTTTCGAAGGTGGCCTACGACCCGGCCCACCCCTTCGTCGCCATCGTCGGCGGCGCGAAGGTGTCGGACAAGGCTGAGCTGCTCGACGCCCTCGTACGCCGCCTCGGCCGCGGGGACGCGGTGCTCGTGGGCGGGGCCATGGCCAACACGTTCCTCTACGCCCGCGGCGAGGCCGTCGGTGCATCCCTGGTGGAACGGGACGCGACGGCGACCTGCCGCCGAATCGTCGATCTGGCGGCAGGGCGCGAGGTGGACCTCCTCCTGCCCGTGGATGCGGTGGTGGCCCGATCGCCCGAGGCCGCCCGCGGCGAGGTGCGCGTGGTGGGGCGCGACCCCATCGCCGAGGACGAAGCCATCTACGACATCGGTCCGGCGACGGCCAAGGCCTTCGCCGAACGGCTCGACGGCGCCGCCACCGTGTTCTGGAACGGCCCCATGGGCATGTTCGAATCCCCGGCCTTCGCCGAGGGCACATTGGCCGTGGCACGCGCCGTCGCGGCGTGCGAGGGCTTTACGGTGGTCGGCGGGGGCGATTCCCTGGCGGCGGTGGCCGCCACGGGCGTCGGCGACCGCATCGACCACCTGTCGACGGGAGGCGGAGCGTCCCTGGCCTTCGTCGAAGGTCGGACGTTGCCCGGCATCGCCGCGTTGACCGGTGAGGAGGCCGCATAGGATGGGCCGTACACGTTGGGTGGTGGGCAACTGGAAGCAGTGGGGGCTCAGGCCCGCCGCCCACGCGCTCGCCTCGAAGGTCGCCGCCGGGCTCGAAGCGCCGCCTGCGGGCCTTCGGGTGGGCGTCGCGCCGCCCTACCTGGCGCTCGACACGGTCCACGCCGCCCTCGCAGGTGCCAAGGTCGTGCGCTTCGCCCAGGACGCCGCCGCCCAGGAGGAAGGGGCGTTCACCGGCGAGGTGGGCCCCGCCATGCTGGCCGAGGCCGGGGTCGAGGGCGTGATCGTCGGTCACTCGGAGCGTCGTCACCTGCTCGGGGAATCCGACGCCCTGGTGGCCGCCAAGCTCGGCTGTGCCCTGCGGGCCGGGATGTGGGCGATCCTCTGCGTCGGCGAACCACTCAAGGTGCGCACGGCGGGCCGGCACGAGGCCTACGTCCTCGCCCAGCTCGAGGCGGCTCTGGCGCACGTTGCGCCCTCCGAGACCGGCCGCCTGGTCGTGGCCTACGAGCCCGTCTGGGCCATCGGGACGGGACGGACGGCCCGCCCCGAGGACGCCGCGGCCATGCACGCGGCCATCCGCGCGCGCCTGGTCGATCTCCTCGGCGGGGAGGGCGGCGACAGATCCATCCTCTACGGTGGTAGCGTAAAGCCCGACAACGCGGGCATCCTCGCCGCCGCCCCGGACGTGGACGGCTTCCTCGTCGGAGGCGCCTCCAAGGACGCCGACGCGTTCCTCTCCATCGTCCGCACCGTCGCGCACCACACCAAGGCTCATCCCTGATGGAAATCGCCGCCACCATCGTCACGGTCCTCTACGTCCTCGTCACCCTGCTGCTCATCGTCGTGGTCCTCCTCCAGGCCGGGCGGGGCGGCGGGATGGGCACCGCCCTCGGCGGCGGCGCGAGCCAAGCGGTGTTCGGCGGCAGCGGTGGGGCGGACTTCATGGCGCGGCTGACCCAGGGGCTTGCGGCCGCCTTCATGGTGTTCGCCGTGTTCCTGGCCTACGCCGGCGCCCACACGGGATCGAGCCGGCTGCAGGAGGCCAGCAAGGAAGACACCCCGCTGCTGGCGGCCGACGCCCCCATCGACTGGGAGCGGATCGGCCCCAATCCCCTGCCCCTGCCGGACCCGGCGGAAGCCGAGGCCAAGCGCAAGGCGTTCGAGGCCAAGCTCGGGGACGTCCCGCCGGACGAGGCCGAAGGGAGCGAATCGACCGCACCAACGTCCACCGAGACCGTCCCGGCGGACGCGGCGACCACCGGCGATGCACCGCTCCCACCGGCTACCGGTGACGCCCCCACCGTGCCGGCCACGGGGGATGCGGCCCACGGCGCCGAGGCGCCGGCCGAGGACGACGCGAAGGCGCCCGGTGACGTGGCCGATCCCCGGACCGCTCCGGACGCCGCTGGCGGATCGTCGGCCGGCTGACCATCCGCGCCCGGTACGACGCGTCGTAGACTCCAGCATCGTCGTTTTCGCGGTGACGGCGCGGAGCCGTCCCTCGCCTTCGCAGCCAGCGAGCCACCGATGGTCCGTGTCCGAACGCGCACCGCCGACATCCCGGGCGCGAGCGAACTCGCTCGCACGACGGGGAGCATCCGAGCGGAATTGCCCAATTGCCCCATGTTTCGCGCGTTAGCGCGCGTCATGGGCGATTTTCCGCCCTGAAAATCCTTGCGGGGGTCGCGGTAGGGTCTCCATAGAGATCGGGCGACGGCCGTGGGCGTACCCCCGGCGTGTCGCGGGAGGATGTCATGGCGAACGCCGACGATGCCCATACAGAACCCGCACCATTGGCCCACGTGGAGTTCGGACCGCCACCTTCGGGCGACGATGCCGAGCGCTGGTTCGAAGGCCGATCCCCAGCGATCGTCCGATTCAGGAGTCTTCTCGACCGCGCAGCGCAAGATGCTGCGGGGGTGCTGGTGCTCCTCGGCGAGCACGGCACCGGGAAACGCCGGGCGGCCACGTGGCTCCACCGCGTATCACGTCGGGGAAAGGCCCCCCTCGTCTTCGTCGACGCCACGAGCGACGACGCCGCACCCATGTTGGCCGGTATCGCCGCGGCCATTCGCGATGCCGGTCCGTCCGCCACCGGGGACCGGATTCCCGGCCACGTGGTCCTGTGCGACGCCCACGCTGCGAAGCCCCAGGTGGCCGACGCAGCCATCGAGCTGTTGCTCGCCCAGGGTGTCGCGCTGCGTTGCGGGCTCGTGGTCACCGCCCACCCCGCGACCGATCCACGCTCGCAGTCGGAGGCGGTCGCCCGACTCCTCGCACGGTCGGGCACGTCAACCCTCCAGGTTCCCCCCTTGCGTGAACGCATCGACGACGTCCCCCTGCTCGCCCGCGCCCTCGTGCAGAAGTGGGCGAGGATCCTCCGGCGGGACGTGCGGGGCCTTTCACCCCAGGCCCAAGACGCCCTCTTGCGTCATGCGTTCCCGGGGAACGTCAAGGAGTTGTCCGAGCTCATCCACCTGGCGATCCTCCACACCCAGTCGGCGTGGCTGACCATCGACGCCTTCCCGCACCTCGGCGGCGCCCTGCGGACCTCGACCGAGCCGGGCGAGTTGGTGATCCGATTGCCGGGCGCCTCCTTGCGTGACATCGAACTCGAGACCCTGCGGATGGCCCTGTCCCTGACGGGGGGGCGTGTGGTCCGGGCGGCGGAGATGCTGGGCATCACGCGCCATGCCCTTCGGCGCAAGCTCGAAAAGTACGACCTTACGGGCCTGCGCCATCGCGCACGGTCGCGGGCCCCCGACGCCGAGCCCGGCGGCCCCGAGGACGACAACTACATTTGAATCACCCGCGGCCGGTTGTCGTCCAAGATCGTTCGCCCCGCCGGCCCGCCGGCCGACCAAGTGCATGACCTCCCCGTTGCGTGGATTGACGGCCGGCCCGTACCTGTCCTACGAAGACGCCATGCATACACACCACCCTCGGTTTTCCTGGCGTTCGTTCGTGGTGCTCGTCGTCGGTACGGCGGCTGCGAGCGGCTGCATCGCCAAAGGCAATTTCCCCGAGCGATCCGCAAAGGTCTACTGTGACAAGTTGAAGGAGTGCGACCCGGAGAACTACGATCTCGTCGAGGCCAACGGCGGCTGCGAGGACCAGGCCAAGGCGGCGGCCGAAGACTCCCTCGACCAATGCGACGACTACAAGGGGGGCCTTGCGTACAAGTGCCTGCAGCAGGCGAAGAAGCAGTCGTGCGAGGACTTCAACGCGGGCAAGAGCCTGAGCGCCTGCGACGACTTCAACGACGCCTGCGGCTTCAACGACGGCACGGCGATCGTGGAGTACGAGGGCGGTTTCAGCGTCTACGGCTACATGGACTACGAGATTTCCTGTACCGAGTAGAGGTCCCCGTCGCCTCGCCCCCGGTCGCCCGCACGATGGCGCCCGGGGGCGATTGCGTGGCGCCTACGGGGCCAGACCGGCGGGCCAGCAATCGGGGAAGTCGGGATGGTGATGGATGTGCCGCACGGTACACGCGGACATCCCGGCGTGATCCGTCGGCACGCGACATGCTTCGGTCGCCATGGGATCGCGTTGGAACACGATGGTGTGCGACCAGTGCCCCCACACGTTCTTCGAGCTGCCGGGGGGACAGAAGCTGCAGCCCATGAGGTCGTCCTCCCACCAGCCGGTGGTGATCTCGGTGGCGATGTCGGATGCCTTGCCGGCCACTCGCAACTCGAAGACGAGCAGTCCGTGCTCCGACGTGGGCCAGTAGTCGAAGAACATCGCCTTGCCCTGCGCGTCCGTGGTGACGGTCGCGGGGATCGGCTCGGCGTCCCCGTTGTAGATCGTCGCCGGGTCGGTGGCGTCGGACGGCCGGACCTGCACGACGGCCCCGGGAATGCCCACGCCGTTTTCGTCCCGCACCTCCACGTGGACCTCGTTGCCGAAGGTGGGCTGCTCGTCGCACGTCCACTGGTGGTGGGTGACGACCTTGTAGACCCCGCCGTCCACGGGATAGCCCTCGGGGCGGGGTGTCACCGCGATCTTCGCGGACGCCTCGAGCGCCCCGTCGATGGTGGTGCGCAGGCAAAGGTCGCCCTCGGGCACCTCGGGCACCGCGTAGTAGTAGAGGGCCGTGCCACCTTCGATGGTCTGCGGCTCGTACGGCGTGATCCCCAGGGCCGAGGTGACCTCCAGGGTCATGGGGGGTGCCTCGGTCCGTCCGAGACCGTTGCCCGCGCGCACGATGACGGTCAACGTGTCTCCAGGGTGCGGCTCGGCCGGATCGAAGATGAACTCCGCGTCGAGCACCGGCGAGGCCGCCGGGACCGGCTCGCAGGTGAACGGCTCGCTGCCCGCGTCGGGCAGCAGGACCGAGGTGTCGCTGCCCATCCCGGAGCCGGTGCCGGTGCCGGTGCCCCCCGAGGCCGTGGTGGACGTGGCGGTCGCGCCCGTGTTCGCCGAGCCGACCGAGAGCATGGGCTCGGCCGCCCCGCCGCCGGTGCACGCCGTCGCAGCCGCCATGAGCGCAGCGACGACGAGAACTGCGCGCGCCGGGCCACGGCCCGCCCGAAGGTTGTGTGATCGCGTTTCCATCCCCGCGACCACTCTATCCGAACCTCCGCCCCACCGCCTACATGGCCCGATCTCGCCCCCCCGCTCGACACCAGCGGCCCATGCACGAGCCTACGGGACGCAACTTCGCGAGGTGCGCAGCGATCAGTGGCGTCCCTGCACCTGGTGCATGAACGCGTAGAGGGAGCCGAGACGCGGGGCGGACACCTCGTCGAGCCGCTGGGGCCTCGGGGGGCAGTTCCACCGTCAGGGCGCCGAGGTTCGCCTCGAGTTGTTCGACCGTGCGGGCCCCGAACACGACGCTCGTCACCCCCGGACGACCGAGCAACCAAGAAAGGGCCACCTGGGCCGGCGCCACGCCCAGGGTCTCGGCCACCTCGACGCACGCCTCCACCGTGTCCCAGGCCTTCGGGTGGTCGTAGCGGCGGCGCCAGTGCTCCTTCTTGGCGAGCCGTGCGTCGGCGGGCATCGGGCGGCCCCTCCGGTACTTGCCGGTGAGCATGCCGCCCGCCAGCGGCGACCACGGCAGGATCCCGAGACCGAAGGCCTCGCACGCCGGGACGTGCTCCCGCTCGAGATCGCGGTCGAGCAGGTTGTACTGGGCTTGCAGGCTCACGAAGCGCTCGAGCCCGCCGCGGTCGGACACCCAAAGGCTCTCCATCAGACGATACGCCGTGTAGTTCGACGCCCCGATGTAGAGCACCTTGCCCGACCGTACGAGATCGTCGAGGGCGCG
>RFGU01000192.1 GCA_003696955.1 Deltaproteobacteria bacterium
CTACGCATCCTGCTCCTACCTCGTCGCCCGACGAGGGCTCGAGGACCGCAGGCAGGCCGGCCGCGAAGTACTCCAAGGGGAAAACGTGGAGCGAAACCGGACAACGCAGGTCCGTCGTCGGACGCTCCACCGCGGACATCGCCCCGCCGTAGACGCTCTGCGCGAGGCGCAGAGCAGATGGCAGAGGGGCGAAGATGGCCGAGATGCCGACGCCGTGCGCGACGAGGGCCGACCCGAAGCAGCGCTACCGCTCGACCGTCCGCCGGTGCCGTTCCGAAGCCTCTGCGATCCGTAAAGCGTCCACGATGGAACGCAGAGCCTCCACGTCGGGCAGATCCCGCGGATCGCCGTGCAGGACACCGGAGGCTTCGAAGAGGCGCCGGTACGCCCGTTCGGTGTTCGGACTCATCTCGAGCATGCGCGCCACGTCCCGCGCTCCGGCACCGAGGCGACGGAGCCGAACGAGTTCTTGCAGTCGAAACGTGCTGATCGTCGTCATCCCCCGCAGGTCCGACCGCAGCCCCACCGCCGAAGGCGGAGCAGTCGTTCAGTATGTTTGGGCATGTCGACCAAAGCAAGCCCGACGTGGGACTCGCAGGCGCGACACCGTTGCGATCCGTCCGGGATCGCCCCATTGGGTTATGCTGTCGGTGATGTCCCGGGAAAGCAGGTGGAGATGTTCCTCATCTCATGGAATGTGCGCTTTCAAACCCTCCCGACACAGCTCGACAACATCGTCGCCGCACTCGACGGGATGCGGCCCGACATCGTCACCTTACAGGAAGTCTCGTCGAGCGAGGTCGAAAGGCTGGTTGGGCGCCTGGCCGAGATCGGGTTGTTGCATGCATACGACAGCGCCGCGACGGCCCCGGAGGGGCCGTACGGCCGCAAGAAATATCAGTGCGTCATCGCCAGTCGGTGGCCGGTCCAGCCGCGAGGCGACAAGTGGCGAAGGAAGGCGCCGTTTCCGGAGTTGCTCGGCCGGGCCACGGTGTCCACTCCCGACGGCGACCTCGACGTCTTCACCGCCCACATTCCCAACGGCGCAGGTAACGGTTGGAGGAAGATCGATACCTTCAACGTCCTGTCGGCCGCGCTCAGGCGGGCCGGGGACGAACCGCGCGTGCTGACCGGCGATTTCAACGAACCGCGACAGTTTCGACGCTCGGGGCAGATCGTCACGTGGGGCGAGCAAATCTACGGGGACGGGGGGACGACGAGCCCGGCGTGGAGGGACCGATTCGGAGACGAGCGGCCGGGCATCGAGTGGACCAGGGGCGTTCGCTCCGTGCTCGCGGGTGCGTCGCAACACGGCCTGCGCGACGCCTACCGGACCCTCTTCGGCTTCGGGAAGACGCCGGTCACCTACCGGACCTCGCGGGGGAGCCCGCGATGCTTCGACCATACCTTCGTGTCGCGTCATCTCGAGGTCCTGAACTGCGGATACCTCCACGAGTGGCGCGAAGCCGGATGGAGCGATCACTCGGCGATGTGGACGAAGCTCCGGTTGGTCCCACGGCAACCGGACCTCGTCGAATGGGAGACGGGCTCCGAGGCCGACGACGAACCCCACGACGACGAAGCGTAACATGGAATTGCTTCGAAATTGTGGGCGGTTCATCATGCGGCATGGCCCGCGCCTTGTCGTTGGATCCGGTACTCGTCTTGATACATGCCAATATCGCAGCGTGCGGAGGGAGAGAGCACATACGAACGAAGCCCCCCGGCAGCCGTCATGGATACCGTCGTGCACGGCGTGACGAAGGCAACGAACGAGTGCCGGAATGCGGCGATCCGATGGCCGAGGAGACTCACCTCCGGCCGCTGCATGTGCGGGCGCTCGTGCTGCGATTCAATTCCAATGCGGCGCGAGCGAATCGTACGGACGATCCGGTGCCCACACCCATATGCATAGGGCCCAGCAAGTATGGCGGAAGATACACGACAATCTGCGGTTGGATGAACAAGTGGACGAACGCCTGCTGGCCGAATACGATTTGCTGAAGGAGGCAGAATATGTGGAGTCTCGAACGAGAAGTAGCGGAGCCGACGGCTCAGAGCAGGGGCCGACGATTTGGACTCTTCTCACGGAAGCGCGTCGGGGGGGCCGTCGCCGCTGTCGTGGCGCTGAACACCATGGGGTGTCTGGCGAACAGCTTCGACGTGCAGAATTGCACCGCGAACGAGCCCGCCGTCACCATGCGCAGCGTGGATAGCTTCGATGCGCCCCTCGAAGGCATGGAGATGACTCCCGAGGAGGCCCTGGACACCCTCGCCGAACCCAAGCCCGCGGTGGCGATCGTCGAGCCGGAAATGGGGGAGCGCACGACCGTGACGGGCGCCTTGGCCCTTGTCGGTACGGCGGACGTCGGTACGCTGGAGGAGTACGGGCCGGGCTGCGAAGACGCGGATGCGTTTCTCATCCCCGGAGAGCTTCGATTTACACCCGATGGAGAGGCTGACGCAGGGGTGAAGGTCGGACTTCGGCTGAGGGTGAGCCCGGCGACCGAAGAAGAGACGCTCTACTGGTTCGATCCGCCGCAGGTGGAGATCTCTCAAGAACTGTTGGCATATTTGGCTCCGGATGCGATGGTTGCGGACGTAGATAGTTTTACGCTGAATTATGCCCTGATGCCGGAACCATTCATCGTCGGAGGTCTCGGGATCGGAGACAAGGGGCAGGTGTGTTTTCAGACGACGAACGTGGGGGTGCCCACATCCTGCGACGAGGTCGTTGGTGGGCCTCCCGGCCAGGGAGGGGACGGTTAGATGCCTGGTCGAAACGCCTACCCGTCCCAGCCGAGACCAGCGGCAAGGACGTCCCATGGTTCGGGTTCTTCGTGGGTGGGTTCGCGCCGGGGTAGCGGCTCGGAACCGTGTGGGCCGGGGGTGATCCTTTCCGAGGGCCGTGTGGGAGGGTGATCTCTCCTGAGCGGGTAGATCGATGCGACGGGGCGTTCGCCGGAGCACGGAGCGGGCAAACACGGTCCCCCTTGCGCCGGAGGCGCGTCGTGGTCCATACCCTGGAGCCGATCTGTAACCCATGGCATGGCACCGGCCTTCGCGACGAGCTTCACCGGCCACGCCCGGGAACGCCATCAGCGATGCAGGGTGATGCCGTCGCGGTCCTGCGGTCCGCAGGAATCCCGCAAGCCCCATCGATGCGATGCCAGGGATTGCACCGCAATCGCGTCCAGCTGCTTCCGGACGGACGCGGGCATCTGGAGCTGCGTATTCGTCGAACATTTCGGCCGCCTGCCGCTTGGTCCGCGAGATTCAACGCCTCAAGCGGTCCGCGGTACCGCCAGATCGAGAAGCCTCGCATAAAGCCTCGTGTCGCGCGACTCTCGCGAGTGGTCCCGCCTCGACACAAGTGTCGGCAGGCTCGACGAACCACCTGTATAAATGTGAGCAGGACACGATGGCGACAGGAAAACTGCTCCGGCAGCTCATGAAAACCGGCGTCGAAGGCGACCCTGGCGCCTTCCGAGAGGTTTCCCGCCGGCGCCGTGGAGGGACTCAACAACAAACTCAAAGTGGCGTTCAGAACAAGCTACGGGTTCAGAACCTTCAAAGCGACCGAGATCGCCCTCTAGCACGGCCTAGGCCGCCTACCGGAGCCGGAGAGCACCCACGAATTCTTCTGACGAGACAATTCTTCTGACGAGACACAAAAAGGCCGTTATCCCGCTTCCTCCCCGATCCGCGTTCCATCGGCCCGCCGTCCGCGGAGTGGGGTCTTCAAGCCATCCCGGCGTATCGAGGCCATGTCGACGGGGCGACACCCCGACTCGTCCGCCCTCCACCGTCCGCCGCCGGCCGCCCGTCGAGCCCCGGCGGAGACGCAACAACCTGGTCGCGACGTTACAGGCTCGGCGGGGCCTGTCGGGCGCCACCTCATGGACGTGTCCTCGGCGGGACGCGCGGCTCGGCAGGTAGGGGAGCAGCTCGCCCCGACTGCGGTCACGCCCGCAAGGTTCCGCCGCCGGCCACCCACGGTCCCGGACTTCCACCGGTGCTTCGTAACCGGGGTTGGGGGCAATGTTCTCGCCGTCACCGTCCGCGGCCCACCCTAAGGATCGCGCGGAGGTCGGCATGGGGCGGCGTCCACCCCGTACGGGCTCGCGAGGCGGCGTCCTCCGTGCCGTGGATCGATTCGGTCTCCGTTTCGCCTGGCGGAATCTACGCTTCTTCGTCGCCGTCGCCCGCGGTTCCGGCCAGTTCCGCGTGGGCCAGTTGCTCTTCGAGTTCGGCGAGTTGCCTGGCCTGCTCGGCCGGGAGATCTCCGAGCATCGACTCGGCGACGCGGAGCGCCTCGATACGATGGGTGAGTGAGAGATTTGGTCGCGCGGCGCGGGCGAATGCGGCGCGGACCCTTGCGAGCCCGTGCGCGTCGAGGTCGCTTCCGTTGAGGCGAGGGTCGGCCCGCTGGTAGTCGGCGAGGCGCCGACGCATGCTTTGGAGGCGCTCTTCGGTCTCCAAGTACGCCACGACCTTCTTGTCGAGCTCTTGCGACAGCCTGTACAAGTAGTACATCTTCTGGTTGCGGGTCGCCCTGGGATCGTCGAAGAGCTCGATGCCTCGGAGGAATGCGGCGAGCACGTCGTGGTCGAGATCATCGACGTCGCGGCCAAGTTTCGGGAGCTTCACGGGACGGCGCGGCTTTCGGAAGGCGATGGGCTCTCGCTTCTTCATCGACATGATTCTTCGTGCGATCCGATTGTGGATCGAGTGCAGCACGCCGTCACGGAGAACGTGTGTCGGATTGCGTGCACATGACGACCGGCGAGGCAACCGCGAGCGGCATGGTGCGGCACGTACCGACATGCGTCGACACCATCCAGCGATGCTGCACGTCCTCCGACGGGGATGACCGCTCATCCGAAGTCGTGTGGCCTTGCCCCGGTTTCGTGGACACCCGGAGATGAGAGACAATGCAACCAGGCCCTGAGATGACGGAGCACCGAAAGCGTTACAGTTCAGAGTTCAAGGCAGAGGCAGTCCGCCTGATGCAGACCAGCGACAAGCCCGTCGCCGAGATCGCGGAGGACCTCGGCATCAGTGAGCAATCCCTCTACCGCTGGGCGCGGCAG